>CALMWJ010000326.1 GCA_937873525.1 uncultured Peptococcaceae bacterium
CCTGGTATTCCGGGATGCCGTTGTCCGAGTAGAAACGGTTGCAGGCCTTGCCGCTTTCTTCATTCAGAATGGCCACCACCGATGCATCCGCCGGCTGGTCCGGCTCGCCCACGCCCATGTCGATGGCCGCAAGGTCGGGAAATTTCACAGCCGCCGCCTTTTTCAGCCGTTTGATCTTTTCGAATTTGTAGATCGCGGTGTCTTCGCCAAAGGATTCTCCGCCCAGCCGCTGGGCGATTTTGTTTCTAAAAAAGTCCATGTTGTGCCTCCTGTTTCGTTTCGGTTTATTCTATGACGGCCGGTTCTTACAGCCGTGAGAAATCCAGGGTTGCAAAATAATCCTCCAGCGTTTCCGCCCGTCGGATCAGGCTGTGGCTGCCATCCTCATGGACCAAGACCTCCGCGGAGCGCAGCTTGCCGTTGTAGTTGAAGCCCATGGCGTGGCCGTGGGCCCCCGCGTCGTGGATCACCAGGATATCCCCCCGGTCGATCCGGGGCAGCGCCCGGTCGATGGCAAATTTGTCGTTGTTTTCGCAAAGGCCGCCGGTCACATCATAGACATGGTCCAAAGGCCATTCTTCCTTCCCCAGGACCGTGATGTGGTGGTATGCCCCATACAGAGCCGGCCGCATCAGGTTGGCCATGCAGGCATCCAGACCCACATACTGCTTGTAAATATCCTTCTTGTGCTGGGCCGTGGTCACCAGGGCGCCGTAAGGGCCGGTCATGTAGCGGCCGCATTCCATGGCGATTTTCATGGGATGGAGGCCGTTGGCGGTGATCTTCTCGTCATAAGCCTGCTTCAGGCTCCGGGAAATCAGGTCCAGATCCACTTCCTCCTGGTCCGGCCGGTAGGGAATGCCGATGCCGCCCCCCAGGTTCAGCAGCTCGATCCGGATGCCCAGCGTGTAATACAGCTCCACCGCCAGATCGAACATCATGTTGGTGGCTGTCTCGATGAAATAATAGGGATCCAGCTCATTGGAGATGACCATGGTATGCAGGCCGAAGCGCTTCACCCCTTTGTCCCGCATCACGCAGTAGGCCTGGAAAAGCTGGGCCTTGGTCAGTCCATACTTTGCCTCCTCCGGCCTGCCGATGATGTCGTTGCCGCCGGTGCGCAGGGCCCCCGGATTGTAGCGGAAGCA
>CALMWJ010000327.1 GCA_937873525.1 uncultured Peptococcaceae bacterium
CGCAGCATTCCACCATTTTTGCTTTGTTCAAAAGGCCGTACTGTTCCAGCTTGTCCTTGATTTGGATTATTTTTTTACCGCTCTTCATCAAAACCTTGTTGCCCGGAAGCTTCAAGAGCTCTTCATAGCCCTCATAGGATGAGGGAATGATATGAAGGGCTTCCTTTCCGTCGCACAAGGATACCCCCAGTCTTCCCGCGGCGGCGCAAAAGGAGGTGATCCCATTGACGATTTCAGCCTTGTAGCCTCTTCCGACCACAAGCCTATGCACATACATATAGGTGGAATAGACCGTGGGATCCCCCAGGGTGATGAACGCGACCTTCATGCCCTGATCCAGCAACGCGCAAAGCTCATCCGCACAGTGTTCATGGCTTTGCCTCAGCTGTTCCGGATCCCGGATCATGGGCATGCTGCAATATTTGAGTTCTTTTCCGGCAATATATTCCTCAACGATTTTCAAGGCTGTTTTTTCACCGCCGGTGTCCGGCACCGCGACGACATCTGCATGGTTTAAGGTTTCGACGGCATGGAGTGTCAACAGCTTCTTGTCTCCCGGCCCGACGCCTACCCCGTAAAGCATTCCTTTCAAGGCTGTATCCCCCTCAGTTCATTGATCAATAACGCTGCATTTTCTGTCTGAAAGAGCACCCCGTGCTCATTGGAAAAGGAAAGAAAGCCGACCTCCATTTTGTTCATGATCCGATAATTGATGTTGAACCGTACTTTCTCCATGATGCTTTGATAAACATCTCCGGCGAGGCGCTGTTCCGCCAGAATGCCGTGGATCTCCTGGGTCGTCTTTGCCGCCATGATCTGCTGGACCGTGCCCCGGCCGGCGCCTGCCAAGGCACCGTGGGCGGCAAAAACCTCATTCCGGCAGTCCGCGATTTTGGAATGGGTATTCATCACGCCCGCACCGAGCTTCACCAGCTTTCCAATGTGCCCCACCAGCAGCAGCCGCTCAAAGCCCAGATAAAGTGCATGGTCCAGGGTCTCCCCGATGTAATTGGAGCACTTGACCGCCCGGTCGATGTCGAATCCAAATTCCGATTTCAAAAAATCCAGACCGTAATTTCCCGGGGCAACCAGCAGGACCTTATGCCCTTTCGCCTTCCGCACGCTGAGCTCCAGCTTGATGGTTTCGATGATCGAGCTTTCACTCATGGGTTCAACAATGCCTGTCGTGCCAAGGATCGAGATGCCTCCCACGATGCCCAGCCGTTCATTGAAGGTTCGTTTGGCGATTTCAGCTCCTTGGGGCACCGAGATCTCCACCGCAAACCCGCCTTCATAACCATGGTCCCTCTTGACTTCGTCCAGCGCCTGGCGGATCATCCTCCGGGGTCCGGGATTAATGGCTGCTTCTCCGATTCCGCAGGCCAAGCCGGCTGCAGTCACCCGACCGACGCCAGCCCCGCCGTCGATGCCGATCCCCGCCTCCGTCCTTCGGACCGAGGCATATATTTTGATGCCATGGGTCACATCCGGATCATCGCCCGCATCCTTCACCATGCCGCAGCGGGCTTCATCCTCCAGGAGCTCCGCGTCTTCAACCGGCAAGCTGAGCTTCTTGCCATTGGGAAGGGTCAGCACAACGTCCTTGATGGCATGTTTCTCTATCAGCATGATCGCTGCTGCCTTCGCCGCCGCCGCGGCACAGCTGCCGGTGGTATACCCGTATCGAAGGGCCTTTCCCGACTTCACCGTGAAATCCGCAGGCTTCCTTTCGAACGGATCGGCGTTTCTCAGACGATCCAGGGCTTTTCGGGCCTCGGATATGGTATAGGCTGTATCCTGAAAGTCAAAGCCATCTTCCTTTTTTAATATTTCCATCAGATGTCCGATCCGGGGCAGCCTGAGATTCAGTTTTCGCAAAAGTGCTGTATGGTCAAAAACTTCCTTGGGCGTTCCCTCCAGCATCACCTTGCCCTGATCCATTAAATAGGCATAATCACAGTAGAGCGGGACCATGTCGATGTCATGGGTCGAAAGGATGACGGTAAGGCCAAGCTCTTTCTGCAATTCCCGGACCAGCTTCATGATCTCACTGACGCCGTTTGGGTCAAGGCCTGCGGTAGGCTCGTCCAGGATGATGATTTCCGGTTCCATGGCCAAGACTCCGGCGATGGCCACACGCTTTTTCTGCCCATAACTCAGACTGTGGGCTGCTTTGTCCTTCAGATGCAGGATCCCGGTTCTTTCCATCGCGTATTCCACCCTCTGCCGCACGACCGGCTCCGGCAGCCCCAGGTTGATGGGCCCAAAGGAGATATCCTGAAACACACTGGCGGAAAACAACTGGCTGTCCGGATCCTGAAACACGATCCCCACCGACTTGCGCAATTCCTTCAGACATTTCCTCGAATAATCCAAGAGGCTTTTTTTATAGAACACTTCGCCGCCCGAGGGCTTGAGGATCCCGTTCAGATTAAGAAAGAGCGTGGATTTCCCGGCACCGTTATGACCGAGGACCGCGGTGGTCTTTCCTTTCGAGATCCTCAGATTCACCCCATCCAGCGCCCGGGTCCCATCCTCGTATTGGTATTGAAGGTCTTTGACCTCAATGATGTTATCGGACATTATGACCATCCTCCGTGGATCCGCCTCAGAAATAGGGCAATGGCCGCCAAGGCCAGGTTGACAGCGACCGGTGTTAAATAGGCCCATCGATCCCGATTGAAGGAGGTGTCCAGCACCTTGATCTCCCCCTCATACCCTCTGGCCTCCAGAGCGGTGTACAGCTCGTCCGCTCGCCGATAGGACCGGATGAACAGGGTGGCGGCAAGGGCGGCCAGGGACCGATAGCCCGATCGAGGGCTTTCATATCCCAGACGGGATTTTTGGGCGGTGACCATCCTGTCCGCCGTTTCCAGAAATACAAAAATGAACCGGTAGATCAGCCCCATCAACTCGGTGAACAGCTTAGGAACGCCCAGCTTGCCAAGGGCCTGGAGAAGATCCACCATGGGTGTATTCAGCGAGAGATAATACAGGCAAGACACCGCTCCCAGGGCTTTCATAAATATTCGCGCAGCGCTTTGAAGACCATTTTGCGAAACGCCGATATAAGTCCCGGCGGCCGGGATAGAAATCATAAAAACATTCGGATCGGCAGAAGCATGGATCCCAATCGTCACAACCCCGATCATCAGGAAAGAAGACGGGATCATCATCAATCTTGTCCATAGGGAGAAAGGTATACCGCCCTTGCAAACGGTATACCACCCCATCACCATGAGAATCAGGACCGCAACGATCATTGAATCGGCCCAAAGGCAAACCCCAAGCGTCATCAAACAAAAGACCAGCTTGACCATAGGGTCTTGACTTTTTAATTTCGAAAGGTATGCATATTGGTCAATGGAAATCATCTATAGCTGCTTCTTCTTCCCTTTTCCGCCCTTTCATCCAGCCTAAACCGTACCCGATGACCCCGGCGCCCAAGGCAGCCTGCAAGGCAAACAAAAGGCTTTCGATTTCACCGCTTTTGGGTTCCAGCAGCGGCGAAAACCAAGGCTGGTAGTCAGCGTCGATTTCGGTGATCACGGTCTCGGCTTCACCATCGGCCCCGCCGAATTCCGCATCCTTGACAGTCAGGAGCGGATAGATGGCCAGTCCGATCACAAGGGCAATAAGCACCAGGTTTTGGGTCATACTGGGGTTGCTTTTTTTATTTTGGATCGCTTCCGTGGTCATGCCGATGCCTCCTTCGAAATCACGTTCAAGTCTTTTAATTCCTGCTTGCTGTAGGCTGAAATGGCGTTGAAGATCAGCACCGTCAGAATGCCTTCGCTGATGGCCAAAGGAATTTGGGTCAAAGCGAAAATACTCATGAACTTGGTCAGGGATGCCATGAACCCGCCGGTTTCTGCCGGAAAAGCCAGGGCAAGCTGGATCGACGTCGTCACATAGGTCAGCAGATCCCCGAGCGCCGCGGCCAGGAATACGGCCAGCCACTGCGGGCCGTTGGCTTTTTTCACAAGCTTATACACCGCATAGGCAACCAGAGGCCCCACCACTGCCATGGAGAAGGTATTGGCACCCAGGGTGGTCAGGCCGCCGTGGGCAAGCAGGATGGCCTGAAACAGCAATACGATCAAGCCAAGAACGCTCATAGCCGTGGGTCCGAATAGAATCGCCCCGAAGCCAACCCCGGTCGGGTGAGAGCAGCTGCCGGTCACTGAAGGGATTTTCAGGGCGGAAAGTACAAAGACGAAGGCGCCGGCC
>CALMWJ010000328.1 GCA_937873525.1 uncultured Peptococcaceae bacterium
TAACGGCCAATGGGCCCGAACAAGCCAAAAAATCGCAGCCGGTGATGTGATCACCATCGACGTGGCCCTTGAGGAAGAAAATCTGATCGTTCCGGAGGCGCTTCCTTTTGAAATCGTCTATGAGGATGCTGACTTTTTGGCGGTCAACAAGGTCTCGGGCATGTCGATCCATCCGTCCCGAGCCGGCGGCACCGGGACCCTGGCCAATGCGGTGACGCACTATTTCAACCAGTCCGGAAGCAAGGCTTTGTTCCGGGCGGTCCATCGCCTGGATAAAGACACCTCCGGTTTGCTGCTGATCGCCAAAAACCGCTTCGCCCAGCAGGCCTTGTCCGGCCAGAAGCCTGAAAACCGCATTCAGAAACACTATGTCGCCTTGGTCGAAGGCGTCATTGAGGAGGAAAGCGGCTGCATCGATCTGCCCATTGCCTGGCCGGATCCGGCACAGCGCCGCCGCCAGGTTCACCCCGGCGGTCAACGGGCGGTGACCCATTTTCAAGTCCTGGAGCGTTTACCGGGCCATACCCTGGTCTCCCTTCGTCTGGAAACCGGCCGCACCCATCAGATCCGAGTCCATCTGAGTCATCTGGGCCACCCCCTCTGCGGTGATCTTCTCTATGGACGGCCCTCTCCCTGGATCGGCCGGCTGGCCCTGCATGCCGACGAAATGGCCTTCCTTCATCCCCGGACCGGCAAGGAAATCCTGATCCAAAGCCCCCTGCCAAAGGATTTCCGGGAAGCCCTCCGCCGGCTGCGGCAGATTCCGGCACCCCCTTCATCTCCGAATCCATAAAAAGAGGAACCCGCTGAATCAAAAGCGGATTCCTCTTTTTATTCACGGCAATCGGTCGATCGGCCGCATTGGATGGGTCGTTATTGAATGCTTGCGTGGTATTCCTGCAGGGATTTCTTTTCCGGCTCCACCAGGCCGTTTCGGATATATGCCGCGATCCCTTTCACACTGGCCAAGGCCGCGGTCATCGTGGTAATGTAGGGCACTTTGTTTTTGATGGCCAGCTTGCGGATGTAGGAATCATCAAAGGCGCTGGCTTTAGATTGAGGCGTGTTGATGATCAGGTTCAGCTCCTTGTTGGAGATGCTGTCGGCGATGTTGGGCCGGCCCTCGTGAAGCTTCTTGATCTCTTCGCACGTCACGCCGTTTTCCTGGAGGTAGGCGCAGGTCCCTTTGGTGGCTTTGAGGCTGAAGCCACTGTTGACAAAGGCTTTGGCCACTTCCAGCGCATCCGCTTTGTCGCTGTCGTTGACGCTGATCAAAACAGTTCCTGAGGTGGGCAGCGGGGACTGGGTGGCTTCCTCGGCCTTGAAATAGGCCAGCTCAAAGGTGTCCGCCATGCCCAGCACTTCCCCGGTGGAGCGCATTTCGGGTCCCAGCACCGGGTCGACCTCCGGAAACATGTTGAAGGGCAGAACGGCCTCTTTGACGCCGAAGTGCGGGATCTTTTTATGGACCAGCCGGCTCATGTCGAATTTTTTGCCGGCATGGACAGCCATGATGATTTCAGTCGCGATTCGGGCCATGGGGATGTTGCATACCTTGGAGACCAAGGGCACGGTTCTGGAGGCTCTGGGATTGGCTTCCAGCACATAGACCTTGTCGTCGGCGATGGCATATTGCATGTTCATCAGCCCAACCACCTTCATTTCTTTGGCGATCCGCTGGGTGTAGTCCACAATGGTCTGAATGTGCGCTTCGGAGATGCCCACAGGCGGAATGACGCAGGCCGAGTCGCCGGAATGGATACCGGCGTATTCGATGTGCTCCATCACCGTGGGAACAAAAGCATCGGTTCCGTCGGCAATGGCATCCGCCTCCGCTTCCGTGGCGTGCTGCAGGAAACGGTCCACCAGGATCGGCCGTTCCGGGGTCACGCCCACCGCCGCCGCCATATAGCGTCTCAACATTTCCTCGTCATGAACGATCTCCATGCCGCGTCCGCCCAGCACATAGGAAGGCCTTACCATGAGAGGATAGCCGATGCGGTCGGCGATTTCAATGGCCTCCTCCACATTGACGGCCATGCCGGATTCGGGCATGGGGATGTGCAGTTTGTCCATGATCTCGCGAAAACGGTCCCGGTCCTCCGCCAGGTCAATGGTTTCCTGGGAAGTGCCAAGGATTTTGACGCCTGCTTTTTCCAACTCTCCTGCAATGTTCAGCGGCGTCTGCCCGCCGAACTGGACGATCACGCCCAGAGGTTTTTCTTTTTCGTAAATGCTCAGAACATCTTCGACCGTCAGCGGCTCAAAATAGAGCTTGTCGGAGGTGTCATAGTCGGTGGATACGGTTTCCGGGTTGCAGTTGACAATGACGGTTTCGTAGCCCAGATCCTTAAGGGCAAAAGCAGCATGGACACAGCAGTAGTCGAATTCAATGCCTTGCCCGATGCGGTTGGGGCCGCCGCCCAGAATCATGACCTTCGGCCGATCGCTGACGGTGGTTTGATCCGGCGCATTGTAGGTGGAGTAATAATACGCCGCATTCTCCACGCCGCTGACGGGAACGGCTTCCCAGCCTTCGCAAACACCCAGGTCCGTCCTCTGCCGACGGATGTCCGATTCAGCACACGCCAGCAATTGAGCCAGATAGCGGTCGGAAAATCCGTCTTTCTTGGCACGGACCAGAAGCGCATCCGGCAGCGTGCCGCCCTTGTACTGTAAAATCTCCTCTTCCAGCTCCACCAATTCCTTCATTTGCTGCAAAAAATAGGGCTTGATGTAAGTCATTTCATAGAGCTGCTGGATGTCTGCGCCTTTGCGCAGGGCTTCGTATAAGATAAACTGCCGCTCGCTGGTGGGCTCCGCCAGCATGGCCAGCAATTCCTCCAGGGACCGCTGATTGAAGTCCTTGGCAAAACCCAGCCCATAGCGGCCGATTTCCAAGGAGCGGATGGCCTTTTGCACGGCCTCTTTATAGTTTTTGCCAATGCTCATGACTTCACCCACGGCCCGCATCTGAGTACCCAGCTTGTCGATGGAGCCTGGGAATTTTTCGAATGCCCAGCGGGCAAATTTGATGACCACATAATCTCCGGAAGGCGTATACTTGTCCAGCGTCCCCTCTCTCCAGTAGGGGATCTCGTCCAGGGTCAAGCCAGCCGCCAGCAGAGAAGAGATATAGGCGATGGGGAACCCGGTGGCTTTGGAGGCCAGGGCCGAGGAACGGGAGGTCCTGGGATTGATCTCAATGATGACCACACGGCCGGTTTTGGGGTCGTGGGCAAACTGAACGTTGGTGCCGCCGATCACTTCGATCGCTTCCACCACATCGTATGAATATTTTTGCAGGCGTTTCTGGAGCTCCGTGCTGATGGTCAGCATGGGGGCGGAGCAGAAGGAGTCTCCGGTGTGGACCCCGATGGCGTCAATATTTTCGATGAAGCAAATGGTGATCATCTGGTTTTTGCTGTCCCGGACCACCTCCAGCTCCAGTTCTTCCCAGCCCAGAACCGATTCCTCCACCAGGATCTGTCCCACCATGCTGGCCGCGATGCCGCGGTTGGCGATGACGCGCAGTTCTTCGACATTGTAAACCAGGCCGCCGCCCGTACCGCCCATGGTATAGGCCGGCCGGATGACCACAGGGTAGCCCAGCTCCTGAGCGATGCTTTCAGCCTCTTCCACGCTGTAGGCCGCGTGGCTCTTGGGCATTTCGATGCCCAGCCGTGCCATGGTCTCTTTGAAGGCGATACGGTCCTCGCCCCGCTCGATGGCATCGATCTGGACGCCGATAACCTTGACGCCGTATTTTTCCAGGATCCCGGCTTTGCTCAATTCAGAGCAAAGATTCAGCGCGGTTTGCCCGCCCAGATTGGGGAGGACCGCATCGGGACGCTCTTTGGCAATGATCCGTTCCAGGCTTTTTTCATTCAGAGGCTCAATATAGGTCACATCGGCAATGCCCGGGTCGGTCATGATGGTGGCGGGATTGGAGTTGACCAAAACGATCTGATAACCCAGGCCGCGTAAAGCTTTGCAAGCCTGGGTCCCGGAATAGTCGAACTCACAGGCTTGGCCGATCACGATCGGCCCTGAGCCAATGATCAGAATCTTGTGGATATCGTTTCTTTTCGGCATAAACATCCTCCTGTCTTTGATCGATCTGCCTGACGCTGCGGGCAGATCCTGCGATAGGGCAGATTGGGAACCGTGTTGGGATCGGCACACTTCTCATTATTTTAATCGATGAGTATGGAGCTTGTAAAGCCGGTTTTCAGGTTATCCCGCCGTGATTTCATGTATACTTTACGTCTCGCCCGGTTCACTTTCTCAGTTTCAAATCCATGCCCTTTTGGGCCGCCTTGGCCTCCAAATGCGCTGAGGCTTGGCGGGCTTTCGCCTTGACATCCCCCGCCGAATCCGAAGACATGCTGCGAAGGGCTTCCATGACGGATCGGAGGTCCTCGATCGAAAGCAGATTGACCGCATTGCAAAAGAAGCTTTTTCGGCGGCCATCATTGTATTCTGAAAGCAGCTCCTGAAGGATGGTCATTTTCTCCTCCAGTTCCTTTTGAATGGACTCCATCCCCTCTGTTTCGGCTTTACAGAAGTCCGAAAGCACCTTTCGATAGGAAATGAAGGAATCCCGCTGACCGATGTCTCGAAAACGCGGGCAAGGATATTCCCTGCACTGATAGCAATATTCGATGCCGCCATGCTTTTGGCTGCAGCCGATCACGCCGCAGGCCGGGTGCTTCAGTTCGAAGTCCATCCCTCCGCAGCCGGGGCATCGGGATCCTCCTTCGGTATGGTAACGGGGACATAGGCCGCAATTCAGTCCGCATAAAGAAAACAAGGGATAGGTTCTTCGATATTTCTTCATCTTCCTGCCTCCTGCATAAACACACGCTCCGCTTCACGGCACACCGGATGCTCGACTCCATTGTTTCACAAAGCCGTCAGCAAGTAAATATCGAGATAACAAAAGAGCCCCGGCCTGTATGCCGGGGCAAGAAAGGAGTGGATCGTCAGATTTCTAATATAATTATTCAAGCTCAGACCTCTTGCCTGCGGACTTGCCCACATGCGTTCGTTGGTATCGCACCGAGAGCAAACTGCCGCCTGCCATGCCGGCGACAATCAGCAGAATGCCTAGAAAGCCGAGTCCGGACGGCAGAGGATCCTTCAAGAACAAAATGCCTGCCAGAGTGGAAAACACCACCGAGCCGCACTGGGTCGCTTCCGCCAGCGCCAGCTGCTTCGGATTGTGCCGCACGATGTTCGTGGCCTTAAAGAGCAGGACTGTGGCCACAACGCCGGCAAATAAACCGACGATCCCGCTTTGGAGAAGCTGCCCATTGGAAGGCGGACCCGCCTGCCTCCAAGCCAGGACCGAAAGAAGAATCCATAAAGGCTGGCTCCATAAAGTCATCCCAAACACCCTTTGGGTTGCGGTGATTTCCGGCGAACAGATCTGCATCATCTTTCGATTGCCTAAAGGATAGGCAAAGGCGGCAACAAGGGTTGGCAGAAGGAACAGCCAGATGCTCCCCTCCACGGCGCCCGCCCCCGTGGATAAGGCGGCAGAAAGCTGAAGCACAAAAACCCCTGCCAGGATCAATAGATTCATGGCAATATTTCCCCAAGGAAAGGCTTGTCCAAAAAGGGGCGACATGATGGCCCCGGCAACGATGGTAATCTGAAAGGTGGCGGAGGCAAACCATGAAGTTCCGTATTGTGAAGCAAAGGTAAGGGGCCCGTAAAACAGACCGAACCCCACCATGCTCCAGACAAACCATGCCAGCCTGTTCCGGCGCATCGCGCTGAAAGCCGATGCAAAGCCGCCTTCCTTCCATACGAGCAAAGCAAGGAAAGGCAATGAAGCCATGTACCGCAATGAGGCGCTCCACATCCAATAGCCGCCCGAAAGCTGCATGCTGCGGTTCAATACAAAGGTGAAGGAGAAGAAAAAGGATGCCATGATCCCGTAAAGCAATGCTCTTTTCATCGTTGTATCCCCCTTGGCGGGAACGCCCCAGAGCCCTTCGTTATTTTTATGATTTTTTCGATATTTTATTGTCAAAAGCCTTGCTGAGGAAGGTGTACACGATCACTGTAAAGATGAAAGCCATAACGGGCGATACGAAAATGTTATTGGTCAGACAGAATTTGCCGAAGATGCCGCCCAAGATCCAGGAAAGGATCGCAATGGGGTTGACTTCCATGTCCATCTTGCTGTTCTTGACAAAATATCTTTCGGCCACGATCAGGGCCGGAACCGGCGCAAGAAGAACCGACAGGAAGGAAATGATGGGCAGCAGATATTTCAGGGCGCCGATAAAGGCAAAGGCTGCGGCACAGGCGGCAACCCCCCAGGCGATGGTGGAATGCTTTACTTTGCCTTTCAGTCCGGTCTCATTGAAGATGTTCTGAGCAGCCAGAGATGCGCCGTAGATGTTGTTGTCCTGGGTGGTCCACAGGCAGAATATGGTGCAGATGAAGACCAGAATACCTAAGCCCAGGGCTGCGGTGGCTTGAGAGAAGTTGCCGTTCTTCGTGGCCATGGCCACCAGGACGCCGATGAACTGCAGGCAGAACAAGCCCAGGAAGAAGGCTGTGGTGCCGCTTTTGATCACCGTTGCCCGGGTCCTGGCATAACGACAGACGTCCGGCGTAATGATGCAGCCGAAGACCCAGCTGCCCACCACGGAGGCAGAAGCCGCGGTAAAGGTCATGGTTTCGGTCGGAATGTAAGAAAACGCCGCGGCAAAACCGCCGGACCGCATACCCACACCGACGAAGCAGGCGATGGAAAGCAGGATGGCGGCAGGCACGCCGAAAGCGGAGACGATTTCAAGGCCTTTGTAACCGCGGATGGCGGATTGCGCCCAGATAAAGATCACCAGAACGCCGGTGATCGAAACCGGGATCGGCCAGCCGGGAAAGTTGGTAGCGATCATGCCGGCAAAGGTATTGCCGTTGATGCCGATCCAGTTGATGGCGGAAAGCACCAGCAAAAGGGAAAAGATGCTGGAACCTTTTTTCCCGAAAGCCGTTCTCGACAAGAAGGCTGTGGAATAGCCGGTATCATAAGCAATGAGTCCAGTGATCACCGCAATGAAAATCAAGAAGGCATCCGCCGCGAGAATGGCGGTCATGGCGCCGGCGAAGGTCATCTTGAAGCCGATGGCGGCGCCGGTCACGAAATTGGATAGTGCAATGGGATAGCCGGCCAGAACCAGGAACAAACTGATCCCGCCTTTTTTCTTCTCCTCGGGAACCGGTTCAAACGCGTATTCATACGCGCCTTCGTTAGGTAGTGCCTTTTCTTCAACATAGGTACTCATTCTGTCATCTCCTTATAAATTGTTTTAGACAAAGCCAAGTCAACCGATCTGTGATGAAAACGATCCTACTTGCCAAAACACCTCCTTGCGACGCTCAGCATGACCTGCAGTCTTCACCCTGCCATGGCATGCTGAACCTCCGGATTCAAGTTCCTTATCTTAAACCACACTCCAAACCATAGGTCCAGCAATAGCCTTCCTCCAGTTTCTCCGCAAGCGCCTGCCGTTTTTCTTTGAGCTTGTAGCTGAGAGACATCAGGCTTTCACTTAAATGGATGTGTTCGATGGCCACGTCATCGGGGACCTCAAATTCGACAGAGGCGAAATTCCAGATCCCTTTGATTCCGTAACGGATGACCTTTTCTGCCGCTTCACGGGCGTGCATCCGGGGCACGGTGATGACCGCGATGTCCACCGCATGCCCTGCGGCAAATTCAGGAAGCGCATCCATGCTCTGGATTTCGATGCCTCGCACCGATTTCCCGATCAGATGGGGATTGAGGTCGAACATGCCGATGATTTTGAAGCCTCTTTTTTCAAAGCTCGGATGATTGGCCAAGGCCCGGCCCAATTTCCCGGCGCCGATGATGATCATTTGATTGGGTTGAGCCAAGCCGAGGATTTTGCCGATTTCCTGCATTAAAGGCTCCACTTCGTAACCATATCCCTGAAGACCCACGCAGCCGAACTGAAAAAAGTCTTGCCTCACCTGAGACGGCGTGATTTCCATCTGCCGGCCCAGATCAATGGACAAAACCCGGCTGATGCCGACCTGATGCAGATCCGATAGGTAACGGTAATATTTCGGCAGCCGTTTGACGGTTGCATTGGACACCTTTTTTTCGCCCTTCATAAGTCCCCCTGAGTTATGTCTGTCATCGATTGCTGCAATCTCTGCAAATTTCATGATGTTTCAATTTTTTCCGAATTTTTGATCCGGCTGGAGCCCTCGCAGGCGATCCGGCAGTCCCCCTTCCCTTAATAGGACCCTCCATTGCCTGTATTGGCAAGCAATGGAGGATCATATCATCGGGTGGATTGGGTGTATGGAAAGGATAGAATTCGAGGAGGTGTTTTTCTATCCTGTATCACAGAGTCTAAAGGTTTTCCTGAAGGGGCCTGAGCCGGTCAGACCAGGACGATGCCCATTTTCTTCGCGGCTTCCACGGCTTCCGTCAGGGAAGGCTTCGCGTCGCGAAGCACCAGGCGGCCGCCGCCCCGATTGAGGGTATCCACCATGCTGGTCATTTCGTCGGTCTCAATGGTGATCCTCTGGATGGATTCTTCATGCCCTTCCTGGATATCCACTTCGATCCCCATCTCCTTGACCATGGCAACGGATTTGTTATACATTTCATAATCCGACGTGGATGCGCCAAAGACCGCCCCCATCAGAACGCCGGGGATGTTGATCGCCCGGCGGGCGAACAATTCGGGATAAAGCTCCACGGTGACTTTGCGGATCTTGCCCTTTGCCAAAGCATGGGCGATCCGGGCCGCATTGGTGGGTGAGCCCACCGCTTGACTGCTGCCGCCCACCACAGCGTCTCCATAGGTCTGAAGGATCGGCTTGGTGCCCTGGGCCATTTTCTTGGACACTTTCTGAGCTTTCTCAAGGGTTTCACGGATCTTCTGCTGTTCCGCGTCCTTCACTTCCTGCCGGACCAGGGATTCCACCAGCTCCTTGCGTTTGAAGAAGGGCTCCATATATTCCACAACGGTCGGAACCACATGGCGTGCGGATTCCACATGGACCTCGCTGGCCATGGCGATCATGACGTCCACAGGGACATTGACCGTCATATCCACCAGCATGCAAAGCTTACCGGAATACATGCCGATCAGGATGGCGCCGCCGATATGGCTGGTGCAAAGGGCCGGCACCAGCACACGGGGTGTGCAGGGCACCGCAATGGTGGGCGACATGGCCAGGACGATGGCTTTTTCCATCTGCCGGGGCGAGCCGCCCTGCATGGCCACGGTGGCGGCCGCGATGCAGGCTGCACCGGCGCCAAAGCCTTCCATGTTGCAACCGGTGGTGATCTTGCCCACCCGGAAGATGCTGCCGATTTTCAGGATCAGTGCTGCGATTTCGGCGATGGTCACTTCATCATAGCCCGCGGTCATCATCGCTTTGACAAATCCGGCGTAGGGACAGGAGTCTCCGGTGCCGGCGCAGGGACGCAATCCAATACAGTGGTTGCCCACCTGGGCGGCCTGGGTATAGAGCAGGGCATTGTCCAGAAAGGTATCCTGGAAGCATTTCGGTCCCTGGATCTGGTTCATCTGGGAGGCAATGGTGCCCAGGAGGATGCTTTCCCCATCCTTCAGTCCGATGTCAAGCGCCTTCAGATTATGGGCGTATTCATCCATGACCTTGGTCAGGATCTCGGCCCGGGGCATGTTCAGCTGGATCTCGCTTTCGGACAGGACCACATCCACGACGCGCACATTGTATTTTTCTGCCAGGGCGATGGTTTCACCCACGGTCAGCGGCTGATTGGCCGCGATTTCTTTGATCAATTCGGACATCGTTTCGCTCTCTTTCTGCTGAAGGTCTATTTGCCGCTGTATTTTGCCTCAAGGGCACGGATTTCGGTAAGACCGATCAGATCGTTGAACTCGCTGAAGGTGACCATCTCCGGGATCATGGTGGCGGTGGTGCCTTCTTTCTTCAGAGTTTCCATCAGCGTCAGCATGGCTTTGGTGGTCAGGTAGGTGGATGCGGTGGGATAGATCACCAGGTTGTAGCCCAGGGCTTCCAATTCCTGGTTGGGCAGCATGGGCGTCCGGCCGCCTTCCACCATATTGGCCAGGGTATAAACCTTAATGGCCTTGTTGATCATAACCATTTCTTCCTTGGATTCGGGGGATTCGATGAAAATGATGTCCGCACCGGCTTCCTGATAGGCCATGCCGCGTTCGATGGCTTCATCAATGCCCATGATGGTGCGGGCGTCGGTGCGGGCCATGATCATGAAATCGTCATCCATACGGGCATCGGCGGCCGCTTTGATCTTGCCCACCATTTCTTCCTTGGGAATGACCTGCCGGCCCAGCATATGGCCGCATTTTTTGGGCATGACCTGGTCTTCCAGCTGAATAACGGCCACGCCGGCCTTCTCGTATTCACGAACGGTGCGGCGGACGTTGATGGCATTGCCAAAACCGGTGTCCGCATCGGCAATGACCGGCACGCCGGCAGCTTCCACGATGGCGCTGGCCCGGGCCACCATTTCCGACATGGTCAACAATCCTACGTCGGGATTGCCCAGATGGCTGGCGGCTTGGCCGTAGCCGGTCATATAGACGGCGTCAAAGCCGGTTTTCCCGATAATTTTGGCAGTCAGCGCATCGTGGGCGCCGGGGGCAACGATCATTTTTCCTGTTTGAAAAAGCTGTCTCATTTTTGTTGAATTTTTCATAATACACCTCTGCTGATCATATTTTCGTTCATATAACTCAGAGCCGCGTCAGGATAATGGCTGGACAGGGCTCCCATGGCATAAAGAATGTAATCCTTGTCACAGAAAAAGGCTGGTTCTTCCGGCAGCAGCGAGATGCCGGGGTCCGCAAAGGCGCTTTTCAGAATAGCCTTCGCCTGGGCTGCGTCGGCATAAGCAAAGATGCCGCCCACCGCCATGACATATTTTACCAAACGAAGGTCTCTTCCCACCGGCGTGCCGGCAGCAACGCCCATCACCGGGTCGGCTTCCTGGGCGAAATGCCCGGCATGCCGCCTCAAGGCGACTTGAATGGCACAGACGGCCAGGGCGTGGTCGATGGCTTTTTCCCTCAGGTCACCTGGGATCGCTTCCGTGTTCTCCTCGAGATACTGGGCGTAGGTGCTGATTTCTTCCGGAGCAACCTCGGGACTGCCTTCCGGCATGGCCCGCAGGATCGCCAGCGGTCCCACGGCATCCACGATGCCCGCGGCGCTGACCCGCATGCCCAGATTGCCTTCCACCGTGCGGTACGAGAACTGCTTCTCATTGCTGATGATCAGGCCCCGTTCCTCAGGCTTGAGCATTTCCAATTCCGGCAATGCGGAATGGATGTCGGTGGTGGCGCCTCCCAGGTCGATCAGCAGCAAGCCGCCGATCCCCTCCTGCTCATGGGTGCCGCGAGCCAGGAGCTCGCTGGCCAGAAGCACCGCGCCAGGGGTGGGCATCACCGTCCGGTCGGCCAGGATGGCCTGAAGCTGGTCCAGCCCTTTGGCACGGGTGATTTGTTTGATGAACTCGGCATGAATGGCTTCCCGGGCCGGTTTTACGTTCAATTCATGGATGGTGGGCATGATGTTGGGTACGCGGACCCAATCGATGCCATGCTCCGTGAAGATTTTTGCCGCATCCGCCTGGGCATCCCGGTTGCAGGCAATGATCACCTTTGCTTTGCTGCGGATTTTTGCGATGATCCGGGCGTTTTCCAGCACAGACTCTATGTCTCCGCCATCCGTGCCGCCGGCCAGCAGGATAATATCCGGCCGGATTTCCCGCAGCACTTCTTCACGGTACTCAAGCGGTTCATCGAAGGAAACCACCTCCATGACCCGGGCGCCGGCCGTCATGGCCACTTCCTTGGCTGCCTTGGCTGTAACACGGGGCATATAGCCCAGAGCCACCATTCTCAGACCGCCGGCCGCACTGCAGGTGGCATAGGCTTTGGCATCGGCGGCAACGATCACGCCGCAGTCAGCTTCCACATGCCGCCTTGCAAGGCCGACGCCGATCATCACATCCTGCAGGGTGGTCGGAGACTGTCCACGGCCAAGAAAATCCAGCTTGCCGCCTTCAAGGCGGAAGGCGGAGGCCTTGGTGTAGGTGCTTCCCACGTCATAAACCAGCAGGTTGGCTATCAAGGCGCTATTTTCCATAGATTTTTGCGGTTTCAACAAAGGCATAGCCTTCCATGATCCGACGAGCGGTTCTTTCGAAAGCAGCCTTCTTCACGACGCCATCCTGAACGTCGGCCACCACAGGCAGCACGCCGGCGGGGTGTCCGATGCGGATGGTGGAAATGGAATCGATATGCGGGATCACCTGATTGACGATGGTCCCTTTGATCTTTGCGGCGGCGCCGGTGCAGGCCGTGCCGGTGCCGGGATAGGTTTTATGAAGCACCTGCATAAACATCATTCTGGAAACAAAGTCGATCTGGTCCTTGCGGATGATGTTGCCGGTGGTGAAGTCCACATAGTCGGCGGCTTCGGTCACAAAGGCGATCATGGGGAACGCCGGGGATTTCTTGGTGGCTTCCTCCACCGATGCAGCTTTGCCCATGATCACGCAGCATTTTGCCCGCAATTCTTCCAGCAGGGCCAGCAGCTCGGGATTTCCGTTGATTTCGGAAGGGGTTTCAGTGCCTTTCATGTTCACGGAACTGGCTCTCACGAAAACGCAGGGATTGGAAACGTCCACCATGGACACCTCGATGGGGCCTTTGCTTGTTTCGATCACATCCACCACATTGCCGGTGGGCAGAAGTTTCCCGGTGGAAGATCCCGCTGTAGAGGCAAAGTCCATCAGGATCGGAGAGGCTGTGCCGGGAACGCCGTCGATCTTGCAATTGCCGGTGACGCGG
>CALMWJ010000329.1 GCA_937873525.1 uncultured Peptococcaceae bacterium
CTTCCAATCGGACATCCCCCCGGTCGATGGCATCCAGAATGTCCTGGGCCCAGGGTACCAAAAGCCAAACAATGGATATCTTTTCTTCGGAAACCGTCCTCAGGATCCATTCCGGGTTGATCCCGCGAAGCAGCACCGCCTTGCTGCCAGCCAAAAGACTGCCAAACCAGTGCATCTTGGCGCCGGTATGATATAGGGGCGGAATGCATAGAAAATTATCGTCACGGTTCTGGCCATGGTGATTCTGCTCCGTGTAGCAGGATGAAACCAGACTGCTGTGGGTATGGAGGATCGCTTTGGGAAAACCCGTGGTGCCGGAGGAGAAGTATATGGCCGCATCCTCCTCATCCTTCAGCTGGATTTTTGGCGCTTCCGATGGGTAATTGGCCGTCAGCCGATCATAGCTTTCCGCAAAAGAAGGCCGGCCTTCTCCTGCATATAGAACTGTTTTTATATTCGGAATGCGGTCATAAATCGATTCCAGCCGTCCGATAAACTCCGGTCCGAAAATCAACGCAACGGCATCTGACAAATCGAGGCAATACTTGATCTCTTCAGCAGAATAACGGAAATTCATAGGCACCGCGATCGCTCCGGTCTTCAGGATCCCGAAATAGATCGGCAGCCATTCCAGACAGTTCATCAAGAGGATGGCGACCTTGTCCCCTTTCCCGATCCCCCGTTTAAGCAATAAATGAGCGAAACGGTTGGCTTTCTCTTCGAAAACCCCCCAGGTCATCTCACGGCGGTATTCGCCGGCCGGGTTGTTTTCGATCAGTTCGTACTCATGCCAGATCACATTGTGGCGATCCTGGAGATCCAAGTTGATCTCCTTCAGGCATATTTCCTCACCATAAAGCTTCGCGTTCCGCGATAAAAATTCTGTAATAGGCATATATCCATCCTCCCGTTCTACATTGTATGGCGCATATGCGTTCGCCATAGCTGCTGCCATGCTTCCAATCAACCTGAGTACATTGTATTAAATTATACGGTTTCGCCCTTGATTAATCAACGGGTTTTGAAGCCAATCTGCATAAAAGCATCCGCTTGATCCATCCCGCCGCACGCTTCGTTCAAATGAGCCCGAATCCATGGGCAAGGGTTAAAAACGCAGTGATGCAGGATGCCGTCACAAGGATGTATAAGCTGTTCCATCGGTACCCGACCTGCAGTGGGGACTCACCCGTCAGACCGGCCGTGGCAATCACTGTGGCCGAGGTGGGAGAAATGGTGATGCCGGTAGACCAGCTGACCGAAAGCAACAGCGCCAAATACGTCGGTGTCATGCCATAAGCTTCAGGATGGACCGTGCCGCCGATGATCATGACCGGAATGATCGGATGCACGCCGGCGCCGGAAAGGAGAAGATTGCCAAAAATCACCACAAGGGTCAGTAAAAAAACATTTTGACCCACAAGCATGCTCAGACCTTGCGGCACATAGTCCCCCAAACGGCTATAAGTGATACTGCGCACAAAAAAACCGGCCCCCATGAACAGAACGATCTCATTTTTCAGTCTGGGCAAGCTGACGCTGAAATAATCCGAATAAAATTTGGCAAACAGCACCGGCAATTTCCCGATTGCAGCCATCCAAATCACCGGATAGACCAGGGACGCGATGGACACCACCAGGATGGTCGGGATTCCCGCGAAATGGGAAATGAGCGTGATGAACACCACCAGGGCAACGCCGAAAACACTCAGCTCGATGACTTTTCGTAGTTCCTCCTTGGAGACCTCATCCCCCGCTTCCGGTTTTACAGGCGCCTTTCCCCGTTCTTCAATCTGGGTCATGGCATAGCCTGTAATCCAGCAAATCAAGCCGCAAGAAAAGCCGAAGGGAAAAAAGGCCGCCCATTCCGAACCGGTCAGCCGCATGATCAAGGCGATGGCTGCGGTGGTTGGCGCCCATATGGACACAGTGGCAAAGCCTCTGCTCATGGCAGCGCTTAACAGCTTATGATTCTGACTGATCGGACTGGCCTTGCTGATCTGATAAACCAGAGGGATCGTGGCCAGATTGATCAGCACGCCGAGAAAAGCAGATACAGAGCTGACCAGAAGATAAAACCGGCTATTGGTTTTAATATAGCGCAAAAAGACATTCTGCAGTGCTGAGAAATAACCGCCATACTGGATCGGTATCCCAATAAGGGGAACCAAAATAAACATAACCACCATATCCAGGTTTTCTTTCAGAGCGGCCTCCCACTGGTACAAAGGCGCCTGCGACAGAAAAAACAGCGCAAAGCTTATGAAAAAGGTGCCGTACCCAATCAGCCTGGAGGAGCCGGTGACCACGGCAAAGGACATCAGAATGGCAGCCGTCAGCATCGCCAGGACGGCATAGTCCAGCACCGCCGACCGGATGAACAGATTGCATAAATAGGTGATGGCCAATGAGAAGGTCAGCAAGCTTCGAATAAAGGTGAATCTGCTTTTCAAGGAAACGACAACTCCTTTTTGAGGTCGGTTATTCAATCCGGACACTCCGCCAGTTTTGACCTATGCCTTGGTTTTTTTCAGTGACCGGTAATGCAAGAGAATCCCTGCAATGGCAAAAAAGCCGACATAACCGCAAACCGGATACAGAATGGCGATCAGCTTGCTGAAACCGGCGATGCTGCCGGCAATAGCCATGAGGGTCATGCCCGCCATCAAAAGATGTTCA
>CALMWJ010000330.1 GCA_937873525.1 uncultured Peptococcaceae bacterium
CAGCACCGCTTGTCCATGGAAAAAATGATTTCCAGCATATCCACCCGTTTTATTTCGATGAAGGTTGAAGACCTGGACAGCGAAATCAGCAAGGTATTGAAGATGATCGGCGATTTTGAAGAATCCTTGGAAAGCTACGTGGAGATCTATCCCTCCGCACGGATCCGACAGGCAGCCAAATTCAAGGTAGTCAATCAAAAAATGACAGAAAAGCTGCTTGCCGGCAAAGGGGCGGCGAAGCAGCTGAACATGGACCGGTATGAGATGATTGCGATCCCCATCGTGATCGAATCGGAATCCATGGGCTATTTTCGGTTTTATCAGGAGCGTTTTCGCAGCAATTGGCTGGAAACCGATACGGAATTGATCCGACTGATCGGGGAAATCATCATCAATGCCCTGATCCGCAAAGAAAATGAGCTGGACATCAAATTGAAAGAGAACCGGCTGGCCACGACCCTCCATTCCATCGGAGAAGGGGTGATCGCCACCGATCGCGAAGGCAAAATCGTGCTCATGAACCAGACGGCGGAGCAGTTGACCGGATGGCGTAGGGAACAAGCCCTGGATCAGCCCATGGACCGGATTTTCAAACCCTATAAACTCAATGCGGTGGAGGATGAACGGTACTTGGTCAGCGAACTCTGTCATTTGACGGAAACCGACAACAGCTTGGTCCTGGATTCCCTGGACGGCAAGCAATATTTCATTTCCTCCAACCGTTCCAAAATCGAAGACCTGCATGATCGGGTCTATGGTGAGGTCACGGTTTTCCGTGATGTGACCAAAGAGAAGAAGGAAAACGATGAGATCCGCTACATCAGCTACCATGACAAATTGACCGGATTGTACAACCGGGCATTCTTTGAAGAGGAATTGGTCCGCCTGAATACGGCACGGCAATATCCAATGACCCTGATCATCGGGGATTGCAACGGGCTGAAAATCGCCAATGACATCTTCGGCCATATGGAAGGAGACCGATTGCTGCAGACCATCGCCAAAATCCTGAAGAAGGCGACCCGGCATGAGGACATCGTTGCCCGATGGGGCGGCGATGAGTTTGCCATCATCCTGCCGAAAACCAACCAGCAGGATGGGGTTGAAATCCAGGAACGGATACTGCAGCTATGCGGGGAGGCTCCCTTCGACCCCATTCAGCCCAGTCTGGCCATGGGCAGCGCCACCAATACAGAGTCCGGGGTCATAGCCAACGACATGAAGGAATTGCTGAAGCTGGCGGAAGACAGGATGTACCGGCACAAACTCATGGAAGGACGAAGCGCCCGGAATACACTTCTTATGGCGATCAACAATATGCTTTTCGAGAAGAGCTATGAGACCCAGGAGCATGCCAACCGACTCAAAGACATTTCAGAGAGGTTCGGACATGCGGTTGGCCTGTCCAGTTTTGAGCAAGAAGAACTGAGTTTGCTGGCGATCCTTCACGATGTGGGAAAGGTCGGCATCCCGGATATGATCTTAACGAAACCGGACCGGCTCAACGATGAGGAATGGGGGATCATGAAAAAGCACTCGGAGAAAGGCTACAAACTTGCCAAGTCCACACCGGAACTCAATAATATCGCGGACTACATCCTGCATCACCATGAGCGATGGGATGGTTCCGGTTATCCATCCGGCTTGCACGGAGAAAATATTCCTAAACTTTCAAGGATTCTGTCCCTGGTGGATGCTTATGATGTCATGACGCATTCCCGGGCTTACAAAGAAGCTCAGAGCAAAATTGACGCATTGAAGGAAATCGAAAAATGCGCCGGGTCTCAGTTCGATCCGAATCTTGCGGATATCTTCATTCAAATTATGAGTGATGAAGGCTATGATCAAGAGGAAGGATCCGAATAGAACAAGGGAATCATCACAGAATCGTCAAAGGCAATGCTTCCACGGCGCAGCCCAGACCTTCGGCCAAAGCGGCGGCAAATTCACCGATGCCCCGGGGATCGTACTCCGGCCCCAGGTCCAGGATCCGCGGCAATCGCGTGATGCGCAAGGGCTCAGGATCATCGTAACGAAGCTTGCCGCAGCAGCCTTCCACGATCTTCAGCTGCTTGGTTTCCGTCAGGTCGATGGCCGCCGGCTCCGGTTCGCTGAAGCTGCTGAGATCCAAGCCATAGAGGATAAGCGAAGCAGTCACAGGGATTTGCCTGGCAAATTCTGCCGGATCAAACACGGCGGCATTTGCAGCAAAGGCTTTGCCGGCAACATACAGATGGCTGATCAGCCCCGTCCGGATGCCGTCCCGGATGGGGTTCAGTACATTGGGGGAAAG
>CALMWJ010000331.1 GCA_937873525.1 uncultured Peptococcaceae bacterium
TATTGCCACTGACCCAGGTTTTTCCCGGATCCTTCGGGACCTTCAGTGTCATCTTCTGGGTATCGGCCAAGGTCATCAGGACCGTGTTCTTGCTGACCGTTTGATTGGCCTTTACCTGGACGCAGAGGACCGTGGAATCGTCCTCTGCCGTCGGACTCAGACTTTCCCGGTCTTGCTCCAATTCTTCCAATTGGTATTCATATTGGGACAGCACTTGGACCGATGCATCCACCTCCGGACAATCCAAAGTGTAAAGCACCTGGCCTGCCGTGACTTTCTCTCCGTCTTGGACCTCCACAGACAGAACTGTCGAGGCACCGGGAGCCGTCAGCGCCTGTTCCCTTGCGGTCTCCACGGAACCGGTCCCAGTCACCATGGAAACGATGTCGCCCCGGTTCACCTTAGTGGTCTGGATGGCCGATGTCTGCTCTTTTTGAACGTTCTCCTTCGTTTTAAAATAGGAATAGACGCCTCCGGCGATGGCCGCCAACACCAAGCCCCAAACGACCCATTTTCGGTATTCACCAAACCGTGCCACAAAAATTCCTCCTTGCCTCATTTTCCACCGATCGTCGGAACAATCAGATCCTTATGTCTATTATCATAGAAATATTGTGTGACCCCGTTGTGAACATCAAGCAAAGAATGTGAAACCTATCGTCCCAGGCTATGCTGCATTGCCATGATCTGCATATCTTTGATATAGTTAGTAGACAGATCTATCTTCTGGATTAATACTAAATGAAAGGGACCCCTTAAGCATGGAACATAAACGCGGTATGGTTTATCTTTCAGCAGCAATCTATACGCTCATCACCGGCTTTTCTTTCCTCTTCGGGAAAATTGCCTTGAAGCATGCGGGCCCCATGGATATCCTGGCCCACCGCTTTACTGCGGCCTTGATTGCCCTGATGATCGTGCAGCTGTTCCGAGGCTCCTTCTGCAAGCTGACCCGGGCCAAATTCATCCGGATTCTGCCCCTGGCCTTGTTTTACCCCCTGCTGTTTTTCACCTTTCAGACCTATGGATTGCAAAGGGCCTCTTCATCCGAAGCAGGCATCATTTTCGCCGCCATTCCAATCTTTACCTGGATCCTGGCCGCCGTTTTTCTCAAGGAAAAGACCAACCGAATCCAGAAGCTATGCATCATCGCCTCGGTGTCCGGCGTGATCTATATCTCCTGGCAAAACGGCGCCGGACAGCATTTTGGCGTTTCACGGGGCATCCTGCTGCTTCTGGTTTCCGCACTTTCCTATGCCGCTTACAGCATCCTGGCAAAAAAACTGACCCGGCGCTTCAGCAGTGCGGAACTCAGTTGCCCGATGATCATCATCAGTTTTTTCTGTTTCAATCTGGTGGCGCTCGGCCGGCATCTCTACAGCGGCACCCTTTCGGACTTCTGGCTGCCCTTGGCCCGTGCCGACTATGTGAGTGCCGTGGTCTACCTGGGCGTCCTATCCTCTTTGGTGACCGCCTTGCTGACCAACTACGTCCTTTCCAAACTCGAGGCCTCCAAAATGTCCGTCTTCGGCAACCTGGCCACCGTCATTTCGATCTTCGCCGGCTTCCTTTTCCTTAAAGAGCAGCTCACCTTGCACCACATCATCGGCTCCATCCTGATTGTCGGCGGTGTTTTAGGCGTAAATTTTCTGGGAGACGAGCGGCTTAAACATTGACAATCCCCTCTGTTTTTGATACTATGGAGAACGTCAAGTCGGTGCGGAGCCGTGGTGTAGTGGCCTAACATGCCTGCCTGTCACGCAGGAGATCGCGAGTTCGACTCTCGTCGGCTCCGCCAAA
>CALMWJ010000332.1 GCA_937873525.1 uncultured Peptococcaceae bacterium
GGTTTACCGATATGCATGGGCTACATTCCGGTCTCCTTCACCTTCGGCATGATGGCCATCGAAAAGGGGCTGCCCGTCTGGATCGCCCTGTTGATTTCCTTGTCCAATTTCACCTCCGCCGGCCAGTTTGCCGGCACGGCGCTGATCCTCTCCGGCGGGGCATATTTTGAAATCGCCGTCACCACCTTTGTGATCAACATCCGCTACATGCTGATGTCTCTTTCCTTGGCGCAAAAGGTGGATTCCCGGATGACCCTGGGACAGCGCAGCCTCCTGGGCTTTGGCATCACCGACGAGGTCTTCGCCGTGGGCATGCAGCAGGACCATCTGGTAACCGCCGCCTACCTGGCGGGCCTGATCGCTCTGCCCTATTTCGGCTGGATCCTGGGGACCCTGATGGGGGCCACCACCACCGGCCTGCTGCCCCTGGCTCTGCGCAGCGCCTTGGGAATCGCCATTTATGGCATGTTCATCGCCATCATCATCCCGCCGGCCCGTCATGCCCGGCCCATTGCCCTGGTGATCCTGATCTCCCTCCTGCTGAGCTGCCTGCTCCGCTGGATGCCTGGCTTTGGCTGGCTCTCCAGCGGCTGGACCATCATCCTCTGCGCGGTGGCAGCCTCTGCATATGGCGCCCTGCGCTTCCCCATTGATGAAGCCGAAGAAGGAGAGGTGGATTAGGATGGACTATACCCGAATCTTTATTGCCATCTTCATTATGGCCCTGGTCACCTATTTGCCCCGCATGGCTCCTCTGGTCTTTATGAAGCGGAAAATCCAGAACCGCACCATCCGTTCCTTCCTGTTCTACGTGCCTTATGCGGTGCTGGCAGCCATGACCTTCCCGGAGATCCTGTATTCCACAGCCACCATGATCTCAGGATTTGCCGGCCTTCTGGCCGCCCTCTTCCTGGCCTATCACAACAAAGGCCTTCTGACGGTGGCGCTGGGCTCGACGTTTATCGTGTTCTGCTCTGAGCAGATCATGAAGCTCTTGCCGTTTATAAAGTAAGGGCGTCGTACTCCTCCATGAAGCCTTCCCCCAGCACCTCCTTGATATCCGATATGGTCATGAAGGCTTTGGGGTCGATCTCCTGGACGATTCGGCGCAGCTGAACGATCTCTTTAGGCGACACCACCACAAACAGCATCTCCCCCTCCTGCTTGGTGTACATGCCCCGGGCCTTAAGTCCGGTGTTGCCCCGCTTCATCTCCAGCAGGATGGCCTGGGAGATTTGTTCGTTTTT
>CALMWJ010000333.1 GCA_937873525.1 uncultured Peptococcaceae bacterium
TAGCGACGGGCCAGGTTTTCGGTGATCAGCATCGGGATCGCAGGATCGATGGTCAGCTTTTCCAGCTCCACCCGCTCAATGCCCATCTGAACCTTGAGCAGGTCAACAATATCCTGCTCCTCGGCCAAGCCTTCATCCACCACGATCTCGCCGATCCGCCGGTTGGTCCGGCGCTGGATCAAGAGGATCCGGTCCAATTGCTCTTTGCTGATAAGGCCGGCATCCAGGAGGAGGTCCCCCAGGCGGCGTGAACTTTTGATCGGCATAAATATGCTCCTTCGTTTCATCCTCTATAAGAACAGAAAAACGAGCCATAGAATAATCATTTCGTGTCCCACCGTTGATGATCGATCTCGGGCTGTTTCTCAAGGCACACAGAAATCTGTCTTTTGGCTTCGACGCTCGGGTTGTATACAATATTCAGAATCATTGAATTAATAGAATGTAATAGTTATAGTATAGCATTCCGCTGTTCTCGGTTCAACATAACGTGCAAAATATGTATGTATACATTTATTTATCAATCTGCGAATCCATGGAATTTTATAGTTTGATTTCTCTTGATTTGTCAGGCTCTGCCTTGGATAGATAAAGCTATTATATACGTTAGCATCTATTTTCATAATTTTCAATATATTTAACATCTTGGTGACAGAATATCACTTATTTTGGCGGTTTTCAATAGTTTTGTAACCATTCTTCTTTGGAAATCCTTTATTTATTTTGCGCCCCCATCCATTGCCCGCCAAGGAAACGCCGCAGGCTCAGAATCCCCCGCGCCATCAGGTCCAGGATCATGCCCACCCAGGCGCCATAGACGCCGATCTCCAGCACATAGCATAGCAGGATCACGGTACCCACCCGGACGCCCCACATGCCGATGGAGGTATAGTAGAAGGGCCGCTTGGTGTCCCCCGCCCCCCGCAGCACGCCGGAGATGACGATGGCCAGGGCGAAAAAGGGCTCCGAAAAGGCCATGATCTTCAGGCCTATGGCGCCAAGGGCGATCACCTGGGGATCCGGCGTAAAAATCATCATCAGCTGCCGGGAGAACAGGAACATCATCAGGCCCGCAAAGGCCATGGAACCCACCCCGTACTGGGTGCAGCGCTTAGCGTACTGCCAGGCCAGCAAGGGCTTCTCCGCGCCCAGGGACTGAGCCACCAGGGCCGTGGCAGCCACCGCCAGGCCGTAGCCGGGCATGTAGGAAATGGACTCCGCCGTGTTGGCCAAGTGATAGGCAGCCAGGGAGGCGGTGCCAAGGCCTGCCACCAGACGGGTCATCAGGATCTGGCCGGAGGAAAGGATCAGCCGTTCATAGGCGGCCGGCGCCCCCAGGTGCCAGGCGTAATTCAAGATATCCCGGTCCAGGCTGCATTCCCCTTTCAGAGTCACCTTCAGAGGAAAGGCATTGCTGAACAAGGCCCGCAGCAGCATCAGTCCGGAAAAGGCCGTAGCGGCGGCGGTGGCCAGGGCGGCCCCCTCCACCCCCATGCCGGCGCCCCATACATGGAAGGAATGTCCCATGATGTGGACGGTGCGCGGCTGGAAAATCAAGAAGAAGTTGCCCGCCACATTGAGCAGGTTGGTCAGGATGTTGTACAGCAGCGGCGTTTTGGTGTCGCCGGCAAAGCGCAGGATGGTGCCGCAAAAGATTACGGACATGCTCATCAGGGAGGCGGACATGACGATCCGCAGATAGGCAGCCGCATGGGCCAGGATTGCCGGGGCGCCGCCCAGCCACGCCGGGACGCGGTCTGCCGCCAATTGGATGGCCAAGGTCAACCCCAATCCCGCCATCAGCATCACCAGCAAGCCCTGCCGGATCACCTGCCGGGCTTTTTCCGGACGGCCTTCCCCGATAAGACGGGCCATCTGGACGCCGAAGCCCAGGGCTGCCGCATTCATCACACCATTGATCAGATGGATGAAGGAGCTGTTGATGGCAATGGAAGCCGTGGCCTGGGCGCCCAGGGATCCCACCATGGCCGTATCCACATAGCTCACCATGATCTGCAGGATCTGCTCGGCAATGGTGGGCCAAGCCAGCAGCAAAATCGTTTTGGATGCGGTGACGTTGGGATCCAGCACGTTGACAGGTTTGTACGCCATGACCGGGCCTCCTCAGGCGGGTGCTTTTATGCGAAGTAGGCTTTGATCAATTCGATCACCGTGTCCAGGTCCTGGCGGGTGAGGCCGTAATGGGTCACCAGCCGCATTTCGCCTTGCATATAGCCGGTATTCTTGACACCGTTTCGGAGAAGGTATCTTGAAAAATCGTCGCTGCAAAAACCCTTCTGTTCGATCGTGAAAAAGACCATGTTGATCTTGACCCGGTCAAGGTCCAGCTTGATTTCCGGCAGCTTGGCCAAGGCTTCCGCCAGATAGCGGGCGTTGTCATGGTCCTCCTGCAGCCGCTGGGTCATGGTCTCCAGGGCGATCCGCCCGGCCGCCGCCAGGAATCCGGCCTGGCGCATGCCGCCGCCCAGAACCTTCCGGTTTTTGCGGGCTCTGGCGATGAACGCCTTGGAACCGCAAAGCATGGAGCCCACCGGGGCGCACAGGCCCTTGGATAGGCAGAACATCACGCTGTCGGTGCAGGCGGCGATCTCCTTGACGTCGGTTTCCAGGCTCACCGCGGCGTTGAACAGCCGGGCACCGTCCATATGGACCTTCAGGTTCAGGTTTTTTGCCGTCTGGTAGGTTTCCCTCAGGACATCCAAGGGAACCACGTCGCCGTTGGCCAGGGCGTTTTCCAGGCAAAGCAGAGACGTCCTGGGTTCATGGATGTCCTCCGAGCGCATGGCCTTCAGGACATCCGCCGGATAAATGATGTTGTCCGGATTGTCCACCACCCGGGTGCTTACCGAGGATAGAATCGCGGCAGCCCCCACTTCATGATGGACCACATGGCTCCAGGCCCCTGCAATGATTTCATCGCCCCGCCGGGTATGGCTCATGATGGCCAATTGATTACCCATGGTGCCGCTGGGCACAAACAGGGCGGCCTCTTTGCCGGCGACCTTGGCGGACAACGCCTCCAGCGCATTGATTTCTGTGTCTTCTCCGTAAACGTCATCCCCCACTTGGGCAGACAGCATGGCTTGACGCATGGCCTCCGTGGGCTGGGTGACGGTGTCGCTTCTCAAGTCGATAAAACGCATGGGGCGAGCTCCTTTGGCATCGTATCTATTTTCCCTTGAGCCAATAGGGCTTCATCAGGGAATTGCTGTTTTCCTGGTTTTCCAGGGGGCCTTTGGGTTGTTGACCGCCTTCGGACGGTCTCCTGCGGTCCTTGGGCTTCGCAGGTCTGGCGGGCGGTGCGGCTTTAGCCGGTGCCTCTGCTTTGGAGGGCGCCGCAGGTTGAGCGGAAGCCGGGGCTCGGTTGGCCGGACCGGCAGGTTGTCTCGGGGACCTTTGGCCGGTGGGGCTTTGTCCGGAAGGCCGGGGGCCTGGATGAGACGGTTTCTGATCCTTTGGCCCCTTGCCGCTTAGGCCGCGGTCTTTATCGATGGCCGGCGCCTGGGGTGAAGCCGGTTTGGGTGCCGG
>CALMWJ010000334.1 GCA_937873525.1 uncultured Peptococcaceae bacterium
GCAATGGTCTTCAGCCGCCGCTTCGGTTGGATCAGGTCCAATTCATTGGCGATCACAAAGTCAATGTCCTTGTAGGCGAATCGGGATTCCTCCGACACGTCGCCCCGGCGTTCTTTCCCCAGAAATACGCCCAGCTCATTTAAGTCGCTGATGGTTTCCTGGACGCTGAATTTCTGCTTTGCCTCGTGCCGGCTCATGCGGCGCCCAGCCCCATGGGAACAGGACTGGAAGCTTTCCGGATTGCCCAGGCCTTCGACGAGATAGGAATAGCTCCCCATAGCGCCGGGAATGATCCCCATCTCTCCTTTGCCGGCGCGGATGGCGCCTTTCCGGTGGACCCAGACCATTTTTCCATAATGTTCCTCAAAGGCTGCATAATTATGATGGCAGCAGATGGGTTCCTCCAGGCGGACGTCTTTGATTCCGGCGTATTTGCCCACCAGATGGCGCACCATATCCAGGACAGCAGACATCATATGGGCCCGGTTTTCTTTTGCGAATTCCATAGCCAGATTCATCCAGCAGATGTATTCTTTGCCGAGCCGGCTTTCCAGGGGCAGATAGGCCAGGTTCCATTCCGCCGGGACCGGTGCATGCTGCATCCGGTTCAGCGCCTTGGCATGGTCATTGTAATAATTGCAAATCTTATACCCGATGTTGCGGGAGCCGGAATGGATCATGATCCCCAGCAGCCCCCGGTCGTCGGTCTGAAGCTCAATAAAATGGTTGCCGCTGCCCAGCGTTCCCACCTGATAATGGGCATCCTCCAGCTCCCGGACCAGTTCATGCGGCATGCTCAAAGACGCGTCCAAGCCCATTTCCTCGCGGAACCCGGTGACGCTTCGGCATTCCTGCCGCGTCTTGTGATGCTCGAAGCCCGTGGGGATGTTTCTCAGAATATCTCCAACCATCGCCTGGGCCAGCTTGCCGTTGGGGGTATTCACTGAAATCAGCGGCTCCACAGGGATATTGGTCTGAACAAAATTCATGCCGCAGCCGATGTCGACGCCTACGGCGTTGGGGATGATCACATTTTCCGTGGCAATGACGCCGCCGATGGGCATGCCGTAGCCGGGATGGGTGTCCGGCATCAGCACCACCCATTGATGGATAAATGGCAGATTGGCCAGATTTTTGGCCTGCTGCAGACATTCGCCTTCGAGCTGCCCTTCATTTTCAAGCCACACCTTGATCGGCCATTTTTGCTCGTGAGGTCTGAAGATCGTAAACATCGTCGATCCCTCCCTATCCACCCAAAAACTATTGCTTTTTCAGCATTTCACAGAGCTTTTGCCCGAAGAGTCCGGCGCTTTTCGGGGAGTCGGCCGTCACAATGCGTCCGTCCGCCGTGACTCCCGGATGGGTGTAATGGGCGCCCTTGCTTTCGATGCTTCCGATTTCATCCGGGTACACGGTGGCATGCTTTCCCCGGAGGAGCCCGGCGTTGGCCAGGATCACCGGTGCGATGCAGATGGCCGCCACCAGCTTATCCTGGTCATCCATCTCCTTGGCGATTCGCAAAGCTTCCGGATCATCGAAAAACACCCGGCTGCCGCCGCCGCCCACAAAAACCACCGCGTCATAGTTCTCCGTCTGGATGTCCTTCAGGGCGGCTTGAGCATGGACTGTTCCGCCCTGGACGCCTTTACAGGTCCCTTCTTTGTGACTGGCGACCACCACTTGATGCCCGCATTGTTCAAGGGCTTCTTTAGGCTGGAACAGTTCTTCATCGCGGAAATTGACCGGCGCAGCAATCATCAGTACTTTGGCCATGGTTTTTCTCCTCCTTAAAAAATCGTCATCATTTCTTGAAACGTCGTTTTCGGACCCCTCGGCCGATGGCTGTTCCCAAAGCGGAGAAGCCAAGGATCACGAGCATATAGATCAAGTAAAAAGGATTGAATTCCTTCTGCAGATAGGCCAAAAGGAATAGGATGCCGGGCAATCCCAGCGCAAGGCTCCAGCGCCAGATTTTTTCAGGGAGTGCCAGCCCCCATGCGCAGCCTAAAAAACCATAGATCAAGAGAATAAAGCCGATGGTGATCAGGCGTTCCTGCAGGCCTCCGTCGGCAAACACCGAAACCAGGACCCCGAAAAACCCGATAAAGCAGCCGGCCATAATGGCCAGGATCAGTCCCAGGATCTGTTTCATACGCAGTGCCTCCCTGTCTCTTGGGCTGCAGCAGGCATCCTTATCTGAGAATAATTTGATCGGGGAACGCATGGCGCCGCGAAACATTCCACATTTTATCGATATAGGCCGTGGTATAGACTTGTTCGATGGTGTGGTAAAGATAGGCCGCCCTTTCGGTCAGAATATATTGTCCCTGTTCTTTTTTCAAAAAGCCCATTCCTTCGGCAATCCGCATCTCGGCACCGTACATGCTGTCCAGCGGTTTACCAACCACTTTTTCAAACTTCTGCGGATCGATCCTCATGCCATAGGCACTCCAAAAAAGGTAGTACACTGCTCTCTGCCTTGGAGTGAACCGGAGCGTCAGGGAGGTGGGCAGACGGCCTTCAAGGACCCGCTGGATATAACTTTCGATGGAAAAGGTATTGATTTTGAAAATGCCCTTGAGAAGCGTTGTGGCCGAAACGCCGAAGCCAAGAAAGGTGTCCCGCGTTACGGAGGAATATTTGCCGGTGCCGGGCTTGGCGAAGGTCCAGACCGAGGTCCTCTCCGAACCGATCCAACGGTTATAGGCAGTCAGTTCTTTGAGCATCCTTCGTTTGACATCTTGGCTCATGGGCTTATAGGTATTGTCCGCAAAGGTGAAATCGATGAACGGGTAGGTGGAGATCTGGGTGGCGCCGGCATCGAAGGCGGTTTGCACATC
>CALMWJ010000335.1 GCA_937873525.1 uncultured Peptococcaceae bacterium
GCCGTCCACCAGGGACTTGATGTCCAGGAAGGGCGTGCCGACGATCTTTTCAAGCCTTCGCAGTGATCACCGCTTTTCTGGACCATCGGCTCCGAAGAATGCCGGCCTGATCCTGCCGTCCTTCCTGAAATCCGCTCCGGCATTCCCTTGAAAGGGACGCCGGGGCTTTTTTAGTTTATTTTTTACGTATATGTGATAGAATAGGAATGATAAACAATATTAATGATTCGGACAAAGAGGTGCTGTATGTTCGACAAAGCCGTGCTTGCCCTCAAGGATGAGATGATCCAGTCCCTTTGCACCAACCTGCGGATCCAAAGCGATGCTCAGCCGCCGGAGGAAGGCAAGCCCAACGGGCCCGGAGTGGCAAGGGCTTTGGAGCATGCCCTGCGGATTGCCGCCCAGCTTGGCTTTCTCACAAGAGAAGTGGACGGCCATGCCGGCTATGCGGAATACGGCGAAGGTGATGAGATGGTGGCGGTTCTGGGCCACTTGGACGTGGTGCCGGCCGGCGAAGGCTGGACCCGCCCTCCTTTTGCGGGCATCATTGAGAACGGCCGGATCTACGGCCGCGGCACCACCGATGACAAAGGCCCCATGTTTGCCGCCCTGTACGCTCTGAAGGCCATCAAGGATAGCGGGCTGCCCCTGCGGCGGCGCATCCGCATCCTGTTCGGCACCAGCGAGGAAACCGGCAGTGCCGATATGGCCTATTACAGCACCCATGAAGAGCTCCCCGTGGCCGGCTTCACGCCGGATGCCCAGTTTCCTGTGATCCATGCCGAAAAAGGCATCCTGAATGTTTGGTTCAGCAAGGAATTCCAGGACTTGGAGGAAGCCTCGGTCACCCTTCGTTCCCTGAGCAGCGGCTGCGCCTTGAACATGGTGCCGCCCCAGGCCTCTGCCGAATTGGAGCTCCACGGCCATGTCATCCAAGCCAGGACCAGCGGGGTATGCGCCCACGCCAGCCGTCCTGAGGATGGACAAAATGCCGCAGCGCCCATGCTGGACTTCTTGTCCCATCAGGATCTTCCCCTGGCCATCCAGGACGCTTTTGCATTTCTGGCCTACAGTCTGGGCCAGGAAACCAACGGCGAGAATCTGGGGATCGCCATGGCCGATGAGGTCTCCGGCGAACTGACCGTCAATCTGGGTATGCTGGAGGCGGATCTTCAGCATATCCGCGGTGGCTTAAACATCCGCTATCCGGTCACCGTCTCCAAGGACCTGGTTCTGTCGAGGCTTTCTGCCAGCCTGTATGAAGGTGGCTTTGAAATCGACTCCATCACCAACACACCGCCTCTGTTCGTGGATGAAAACTCAGAATTGGTGCAGACCCTGATGGCGGTTTTTAGGCGCAAGACCGGCCTGGACCTTCCCCCATTGTCTACCGGCGGCGGCACCTACGCCCGCAGCCTGCCCAACATCCTGGCCTTCGGTCCCC
>CALMWJ010000336.1 GCA_937873525.1 uncultured Peptococcaceae bacterium
CACCGCAGAGGAACAGGCGAAGATGCCTTCTGCATAGTAGTCCATTTTACCGACCAGCCCTCCGACGTAGGAACCGCTGTAGGAATAAGCCTCGATCGTTCCGGCTGTGCTGCAGTGATGGATCAGGGAACTGTTGACTTCAGCCGCCAATACGCCGACCTCACCGTAATAATCCGGCAGAGCGCTATATATAGAAGCCTCTTCAATATGGACGTTATGGATTTCCGCATGTGAGACATACCCGAAAAGACCCGCCTCCTCCAGATCGCTGGGGGCTTCAAAGGTGCCGATCGTCAAGTTTCGGATCGTCTTATTGTTACCATCAAAACATCCCATGAATTCTTCTGAAGCTGATGCGCCGATCGGGTTCCATTGGAGTCCGCCAATATCGAGATCGTCGGTCTGCTTAAAATAGGTGTTCTGATAATCCATATCCTGGGCGGTGTCGTAAGCGAGCTGAGCAAGCTGCAAGGGCGTCGAGATAAGATAGGGGTCTTGCTCTGTGCCGTCTCCGCCGGCAAACGGGTACTGTCCCACTTCGGTCACCAGATCTCCCCAGTAAGCAATGACCGGATCTGAATAGGCGCGCACTGGCTCGCCGGTATTCCCGACCTCGTCCATAACCGTCACTTCGAAGCAAATACAATCAAGATAGTCATCGAAGGTCGGTGTATAGCTTAACCCGGTTTCTCCGACGATTTCAGAAAAGCCGTTTCCGTAAATCCACGCATGCCCCTGATCTGAACTCAAGGTATTATAAGTCCATGTGTCAGGTCTTGAATCGATGACGGTATAGGTTCCGGCCGGAAGGACGATGTCAGGGCTGACCAGCCAGTAAAAGGTGGTGTAGCTTTCGGCCCGCACAGCCTCCCACGGACCATACATGACACCGCTCTCGTCGCGTAATCCAATGGTTCCCGGCTCATTGTAATCTCCGCTGTGATATGTTTTTACGCCCGTAATATAGGATTCTTCGCCCAAAATGAAAACCGTGTCCGCCGTTGGTCCGCTTGCACCATCCGGCGTATAGGCATAGTTTGTAAAAAGTTCTACGGGATCGCCCGACTTCAGCCACCGGAAGGCACTCCCGTTCTCCAGATTGCCGGAGCTGGAGTTGTATGTATAACTCCCCGTCAGCGTGTTGTCTGCCATGGTATCCCCATGGATTGAAACGTCCGTGGCGTAGGGCAGCATGTCGTCCACTGCGCTTGCGGGGGCAGGTGAAACAGTTAAGAGAGAGATCGCCATACCTGCCGCAAGGAGCCAGGATAGTGTTTTCTTTCGCATGATCTTTTCCTCCTTGAAATTTACAAAAGATATTCACGCTTGGATTTTCTTTCGTTGTATCGAGTTGTTTCCAAACAATAGAAGTATAACGAACATCCATAGTCAATAGAATAGCATCTGAGAAATTGACATGGTCATTTCTTTGGCACGAATCGTGTCAAAAATATTGGAGAACCATAAGAGGACCGAAGGAAATTGTTTCATAGGGAAATTAGATCAGCATTCACAGTGTTCATATTATTATGTATAATGACACTGTATGCCTCCGCGGGCGGGCAAGGGAATCCAATAGAATCCGTGGATTTGGAGAAAAATCGCAATGAAAAGAGTTTTGGAAAGATTCAGAGGCATGGATGATCGAACCATGGGGGCCATCGTCATTGGCCTGTTCATCGCTTCCTGCATCGTGAGAGCTGTTTTGGCCTGCTATCCGAAGGCCTTGATGATTTATCCGGATGAAATCCGTTATATCGGCATATCCCGGAGCCTTTTCGACGGCACCGGGATCATGGTGCACAATGTCCATATGAATTTTGACCAGATCCTGTATTCATTGCTTTTGGCCCCTTTCCATTGGATCAAAGATCAGATTTGGCAGATCCGGGCCATGAGTGTTTTCAATGCGGTCCTTTTGTCCTCGGTGGTTTTTCCTGTGCACCTTTTGGGAAAGAGAATCCTGAAGGACCCTTCGCTGGTTCTGCTTTTGCTGGCCACGACTCTGGTTCTGCCCGACTTGACCACGTCCATGACCTTTATGTCTGAAAATCTCTTTTATCCTTTAGCGGCATGGCTGATTTATTTTGTTTGCCGGTTCTGGGACAGCGAGGCGCCGAAGGATAGGGTAAAATACGCCATCCTCAGTGCGGTTCTTTGCTTTTTAGCCTATCTCACAAAAACCGTAGCCGTCTACTTTATGGCGGCCTTTGCGGCCTCTTTGGCCTATGACGTTGTTTTTACGAAAAAAAACACCATTAAACAGAATATGATGGCAGGGGTGGTGTTCTGCCTTGTCGCAGGCGGCGCGATCCTGGGTTTTAAACTGATCGTGTATCTGACCCTGGGGATGGGGGCCGCGACCTATGCCGGCAATCTCAGGCTGGCGGTCTATGACTTCGATACGCTGATCTACTATGTCTATGCGAATCTGTACAACGCGATGTTTGCGCTGATCGCCTTCTTTTATTTTCCTGTAGTGATCCCCATCCTCCGGTTTAAGCGGTTGAATCCAACGGAGAAGAACCTGCTGGTGTTTGCGGTGGTTTCGCTGATTGTGATGCTTCTGATCATCACCACCAGCATTTCGAATAATGAAGACTATCCCAATCTGTTCATGCGGCAGCATACCCGCTATTATGCGCCGCTGCTGCTGCTGTTTTTGACGTTGTTTTTCAAAGAACGCTTTGTTTTAAACGATGGAGAAGGACAGGGGAAAGGCTTCATCCCTCCCGGGCTCGTGACCTTTACCGTCTTTTTCTGCATGGCCGTTTTTGGCATCTTCTATTTTTTTTCCAATGTCTGCATCGACGGGGTTTTGCTGCAGGCCCTTAGCTCCATGGGTAAGGATTATACAAAAATCAGCGGCGATCCCAATGTGTTCCATGTCCCTTGGCAGCTGCTGCTGGCCAAAAGCCTGCTGGTTTTGGGGATTGCGAGTTTCACGGTGGTCCTGCTCAGGCCCAGGAACCGAAAGGCCGGCACGCAGATATTCATCCTGCTGATCCTGGCCGTCAGCCTTCTGAACAACGTTTATTCCGTGAAGGAATTCCACCAGATCTACAAGAAGGCGCCGGACTCCATCCGGCAGGCGATTGCCGTCAACCAGGCTGTGGCCAGCCTTGAAGGCCGCATCCTGGTAATCACCGCAGGCTATGAGCCGCTGCTGGATACCTATCTGACGAGGCCGGCCTATTGGACGAAAAAGAGCGATCTCCTGAAGCTGCTGGAGGAACGCGAGTCGATCGACCTGACGGAGCAGAAAATCATCAGCAACTATCCTTTCATACCCTATGAAGATCTTGTCTCGGCGGATTACATCATCACGGACAACACGATCAAGTTGGATGAGGGGATGCATGAGGAGATCGAGGTCACGGACGTGAAGCTGTATAACCTGTACCGGAGCAAGGATCCGGCCGGGATTTATTTTATGAACTGACCGTTTTGAATGAGCGGTTTTACGGCGGCAGGAGGTGGACCTTTGCGCAGGCTGGGACAAAAAGCGACCAACAATCCAAGGGTTTCCGAAGTATTTCGTTTCGTCGTGAACGGGGCAGTCAGTTTTCTGGTGGATTATGGGCTGCTCTATGGCCTCACCGAATTCGCGGGGATGCATTACCTGTGGTCTTCCGCCCTGAGCTTCATTGCTTCAGTGATGGTCAATTATTGGATTTGTGTGGTCTGGGTCTTCGAGGGAGTCGGGAAGACCGGCAAAAAAACAAAGCTGATTTTTCTAGCCTCCAGCGTGGCCGGACTGGGAATCAATCAAGGCCTGATGTGGCTGCTGGTGGACAAGGCGGATATCTATTATATGGCCGCCAAAATCATCGCAACGGCGGCTGTAATGGCCTGGAACTATGTGATGAAAAGGAAAGCCCTATACTTGGGATAAAGGAGAGAAAATATGAGGATCGCCGTGCTCGTTCCCTGCTATAACGAAAGTATGACCATTGAAAAGGTGGTTAAAGACTTCCAAGTGGCCTTGCCGGAAGCCGATGTGTATGTCTATGACAACAATTCCACCGACCATTCCGACGTCCGGGCCCGGGAAGCAGGGGCCATTGTGCGTTATGAGCACCGGCAGGGCAAGGGAAACGTCATCCGGACGATGTTCCGCGAGATCCAAGCCGATTGTTATTTGATGGTGGACGGCGACGACACCTATCCGGCGGTTTATGCCCGAGAAATGACCGACATGGTGCTTCACGGCAAAGCGGACATGGTCATCGGCGACCGGCTGTCCTCCACCTATTTCACCGAAAATAAACGGCGTTTCCATAACTCGGGCAATCTTATGGTCCGTAAATTGGTCAACCGGTTTTTCGACGGCGAGATCACAGACATCATGACAGGCTATCGGGCCTTCAGCTACCCCTTTGTCAAATCCTTTCCGGTGCTGTCCAAGGGATTTGAGATCGAGACGGAGATGACGATCCACGCTCTGGACAAAAACTTCCATGTCCGGTCGATCCCTGTGGATTACCGGGATCGGCCCAATGGCAGCGTTTCGAAGCTGAACACCTATACGGACGGCGTGAAAGTGATCGCTACGATCTTCAGGCTGCTGAAGGATTACCGGCCTCTGCAGTTTTTTTCCGCCATCGCCTTGATGCTGGCCTTCTTTGCGGCCTTTTTGTTCACGCCGATCTTATTGGAATTTTCAAGAACGGGCATGGTCCCCAGATTCCCCACGCTGATCGTTTCAGGCTTTTCGGCTTTGTCCTCGATTCTTTTATTCTGCTGCGGCCTTATTCTGCATACGGAAAACCAGCGCAACCGGCAAAATTTTGAGATTCAGCTGAATATCATTGAAATGCTGTGGCAGGCCGGCGCCCAAGGAACCCGAACGGATCTCCAGCAAAACGACCCGTCCAATCCGGCCGCTTTCAAATAAAATTACAAAAAAATATATTGAAATTTGCATACAAAAGGTATAGATTGAAAGCAATAGCGTAAGGAGTTCACGAAGCAGAATCATCTTGAACGGAGGCTTTTTTATGAAACGATCCTTGAGCAAATTGCTGGTTATGGTCATGATTTTTGTGAACAGCATGTCCGGGGTTGCCGCTGCGCTGACCCCATCGGCGGTCGTGAAGCCGGGCATCAAAGCGCAATTCAACGGCCAGGAGATCCAGTTTGCCGATGCAACGCCGCAAATCATCAATGGGCGGACCATGGTGCCTTTTCGGCAGATTTTGGAGACGATGGGCGCAACGGTTGCCTTCGATCAACCGACCCAGACCGTCACGGTCGTGAAACCCGGCATGGAATTCTCCTTTGTGATCGGCGGTACGGACATCACCGTCGTGCAAAACGGGCGTACCACCATCAAGAAAATGGATGTGGCGCCCTTCCTGGACCCGAAGACCAACCGCACCTATGTGCCGGCCAGATTCATGGCTGAAAGCATGGGGAACAGTGTCTATTGGGACCAGGAAGCCCAAACAGCGGTCATTATCGACCAGGCCGCCGTATTTGCCGATGCGGATGAAGACTTTTCAATCATTTCCAAGCTCCTGACCATGGACATGGATCTTCAGAAGAGCTATGAATCCACGGGGACCTTCCAAGCGGACTTCGCCGTTTCTGAGAAAGCCACCGGTTCAGAAAGTCTTGCTTTCGCTATGAGCGGAGACTTCAGCGGGGTAACCAAGCAGTCCAGCGCCGATATGGATATGAATATGGCGTTTGATGCAGACCAACTGACGGCCATGATGACCGCGGAAGAGAAAACTGAGATGCAGCCGATGCTGGATATGCTTCGGGACATCCAGATGAGGATCAAATTGAACGGGGAAAGCGGCGCCATGTATATGAATTCCAATATCTTTTCCCTCATGGATCCTTCCCTTGGCCAGAATACATGGCTTAAGATGAATATTTTTGACACTTATGATGAGATGGGCCTGGATATCCGGCCAATGATGAATTACAGCGGATCGAAAATCAGCTTTTCCCAGCTGCTTCAGATGAGCGTTATGAGCATGAATTCCGGGACGGTGGACAGTTACCAGGAAATGAAGCTCGGTTATGCATTCATGAAGAATCTGATGGGAGACCAGGCTTTCAGCACCGCCGTTTCCGGCTCTGACACCATCCACACGCTGAACTTGGACAAAGCCGACATCCTGGCGGCGATGGGCAAAGCAGCCTTGACCGAGGGGGTCCAGCTGGATTCCGCGGTCATGTCAGAGATGACTGAGGCCTTCCGTGCGATCGAACTGAATGCGGACATTATGATCAAAGAAACCAATGGCAAGCTTTCCGGCTACGAAATGAAGGGAGGCTTGTCCGCCGAGGGCATGGATTGCACCTTCAGTCAAACCGGTGGCCCACGGTCAGCATCCATGGAGATGATGCTCCAGCAGCAGGATATGATGACCATGACGATTTCCGCAGCTTCTCAATATACGGAAACCTCGAGAACCCCGGATCTGGCACTTCCGGCAGGGGCTCAGGTTCTGGACTATGATTCCCTGTCCTAAGAG
>CALMWJ010000337.1 GCA_937873525.1 uncultured Peptococcaceae bacterium
AGCCGGTTTCCAGCGTCTTTTTCAAGCTTTCCAGATTCATATAGGCCAGCATCAGAACATCGCCTGAGCTATCCTCGACGATGATGGCCGGGATCAGCGGACCCTTGGCAAAGTAGGCTTCCAGCGGAATCCCTTGAAGCTGGGCCGTCTCAGTCATGTTCAGCCCCCCCTTCCTCCGGCCCGCTCTGGGCGGCAGCCAAGGCTTCCTTGAGATCCAGGGTCCCTTTGTAGATGGATTTCCCGCAAATCGCACCATATAACGAAAGGTTGCGCAGGTTGATGATGTCCTGCCGGTTGCGGATGCCGCCGCTGGCAATGATTTTGCAGGAGACCGCCTCTTGGATCGCCTGCAGCTGTTCCAGATTCGGCCCCGCCAGGGTTCCGTCTTTCGAAATGTCGGTGAAGATCAGGTACTGGATCCCCATATCCTCCATGGTCTTGGCCAGGCTCAGGTAATCCTGGCCGCTGTCTTCCAGCCAGCCTTCCACCTTGACCTTGCCGTTCATGGCGTCGATGCCCACGGCGACCCGGTCCCCGTATAGCGTCGCAGCCTCCCGGACCAGCTGCGGATTGCGGATCGCCGCGGTTCCCAGGACCACCCGCTGGATTCCCAGGGCCAAATAGGCCTCGATGGTTTCCATATCGCGGATGCCCCCGCCCAGTTCGACCTTCAGCTGCGTGTTTTTGACGATTTCGGCAAAGATGCTCTCATTGACCCGTTTGCCCAGCCTGGCCCCGTCCAGGTCAACCATATGCAGCCATTGGGCGCCGGCCTCCTGGAAGGACAAGGCCGTTTCCAAAGGGTCGGCGGCCACTTGCTCGACCGTCTTGAAATCCCCCTGGGATAAACGGACACACTGCCCGTTCTGAATGTCGATCGCCGGTAAGATGATCATGCCAATACTCCTTTTGTCGATAAGACTTCTCCGGTCGTATTTTTTTTCACGGCCGCTTCCAGTGCATGTCCAGCCGCTTTGAAGATCGCCTCGCACCTGTGATGGTCATTCTCGCCATAGAGCACATTCAGGTGCAGGGTGATCCCTGCATTAAAAGCAAACGCCTGGAAAAATTCCCGGGTGAGGCAGGTTTCGAATTCGCCGATGCGTTCATTGCGGAAGTCGGCGTTGAAGTGCAGAAACGGCCGGCCGCTCACATCCACCGCCGCCATGGCCAGCGCGTCGTCCATGGGAAGCCAGAAGCTCCCGTAACGGCATAATCCGCTTTTGTCCTCAAGGGCTATGGCAAGGGCTTTGCCCAGAACGATCCCGCAGTCCTCCACCGTATGATGCCCGTCCACGTGCAGATCTCCGGAGGCTTGCAAGGACAGATCAAAATTGCCGTGAACCGCCATTGCCGTCAGCATGTGGTCGAAAAAACCGATGCCGGTGCGGACCTCCGCTTTTCCGGGACCATCCAGATCCAGCCGGACCTGGATCGAGGTTTCTTTGGTGACCCGTTCCAGTTTCCCTTCTCTCATATCAATCCCTCCGCATAATTCATCAGGGTTTGGAGCAAAGCCCGGTTTTCTTCGGGGCTGCCTGCCGTGATCCGCATAAATCTGGGGAAGCAGCGGACCAGGATCCCCTTGTCTTTAAGCATATCATATATTTCAACGTTATCGTGGAATCGGACCAGCACAAAATTCGTTTTTGGCTTGAGCAGGTACTCGATCTTCAGCTGTTGATTGAGAGAGCTGTCTTTCAGTTCCTGCAGACGGCCATAAAGTTCGTCCCGTGAGGCGAGGATCTTGGCAAGCCCCTTTTTCAGGCACTGGGGATGCCGCAGCAGCGCCGTCGCCGCAGCCTGGGTCAGGCTGTTCACATTGTAGGGAGACTTCAGGCTCCGGATGGCGGTGGTGATCATGGGCCCGGCCACCGCGAAGCCCAGACGCAAAGCCGCGGCGCCAAAGGCTTTGGAGCAGGTTCTCAGCACCAGCAGCTGGGGGTATTCTTCCACAAGGTCCATCACCGACTGGTCCCAGAAGTCCATATACGCTTCGTCGGCGATGACCAGCGTATCCGGCAGACGATCCAGGACCCGGATCAAGTCCTCCCGCGGCATTCCCTGGGAGGTGGGATTGCAGGGATTGGAAAACAGGATCCCCCTGCAGTTGTTTTGAAGAGCGGTTTCAACGAGGTCCTCCGGATCGATGATGTAGTCCTTCGATTTCGAAAGCCGCACCACTTCCAGCTCCGCCACATGGGCATAGAAGGCGTACATGGAGAAATCCGGATCCACCAGCAGCAGTTTATCCCCTTTTTGGAACAGCCCCCCCACGATCACACTGATCAGTTCGTCGGAGCCGTTGCCGGCGGTCACATGGTCCGCATTCAGGTTGTGGACATTGGCAAAGGCCTGGAGGCACTCCGTTGCCAGGGGATCGGGATACCGGTTGAAGGCAATTTTTTCGATGCTGTCCTTCATTTCCTCTAAAATATGTTCAGGGATCTGAAGAAAGGATTCGTTGGCATCCAAACGGATTGAAAATTCACCGGTGCCCGGTTCATAGGGGGTCAATTGAGTCACCTTATCATTCAAACGGTACGTCAAAGCAAAGCTCCTTTCCGGCTTTCAGCAGCCGCGAACCAAAATTGTATTGGCATGGGCCGTCAGGCCTTCTTCATTGGCGATCGCCACGATATGCGGACCGGCTTCCTTCAGTGCCGCTTCTGTGTAATAAATGAAGCTGGATCGTTTCATAAAGCTGTCCACCGACAAAGGCGAGAAAAAACGGGCGGTAAAGCTGGTGGGCAGCACATGGTTCGGCCCCGCAAAGTAATCCCCCAGGGGTTCCGGCGCAAAATTGCCCAGAAAGATCGAGCCGGCATTGTGGAGCCTGCCGATGTATTCCAGAGGATGGTCGAGCATCACTTCAAGATGCTCCGGCGCCAGTTCGTTGGCCAGCCGGATCCCTTCGTCCAGGTCCCGGGTCAGAAAGACCGCCCCGTAATCCTGGAGGGACTGTTCGATGATGTCTTTGCGCTCAAGGCCGGCCAGCTGTCGCTCGATCTCCATCAGGACCTTGCCCGCAAGGTTTTTCGAGGAAGTCACCAGCATGGCGGAAGCCATGGGGTCATGCTCCGCCTGGGACATCAGATCCGCGGCGATAAAGGCCGGATTGGCGGTTTCATCCGCCAGGATCAGGATCTCGCTGGGCCCTGCGATCATGTCGATGTCCACCGTGCCGAAAAGCAATTTCTTGGCGGTGGCAACATAGATGTTGCCCGGTCCCACGATTTTGTCCACCCGGGGAATGGTTTCGGTGCCATAGGCCAGGGCCGCCACGGCTTGAGCGCCGCCAATGAGGAAAACCCGGTCCACACCGGCCAGGACCGCGGCCGCCAGGACCGCCGGGTTGCCCCGTCCGTCTTTCTGAGGCGGCGTCACCATGATGATCTCCTTCACCCCGGCGATTTTGGCGGGAATCGCATTCATCAGAACGGTGGAAGGATAAGCCGCCCGGCCGCCCGGCACATAGATGCCCACCCGTTCCAAGCCGCGGACACGCTGTCCCAGGATCACGCCGTTTTCCTTGGTATCGATAAAGCTTTCCCTTCTTTGCCGCTGATGAAAATCTTCAATGTTGTTTTTCGCCAGCGCCAGGGCCTGCACCAATTCATAGGGCAATTCCGCCAAGGCTTGTTCCAGGACATCCCGGGGCACCTCGCGGGTCATGGGCAGGCAGCCGTCGAACTCGAGGGTGAAGCGGTCAACCGCCGCATCCCCTTCATCCTGGACCTCCTGAAGGATCCGGCTGACCGAGGCCACCACTTGGCGGTCCGTTTCCTGTCCGCGCTTTTTCAAGGCCTTGATAAACTCGGCTTCCTTGATCCCGTCGGTCTTGATCATTTTCATGGTTTATTTCACTCCCTTCAAAGCCAGCTCCAGGCGGTTCAGGAAGCTTTGGATCTCTTCCTTGCGCATCTTCATGCTGGCGATGTTGACGATCAGGCGCGCGGACAAATGGGCGATGACCTCCTTCTCTTCCAGACCGTTGGCTTTCAGGGTGCTGCCGGTTTCCACGATGTCCACGATGCCGTCCGCCAGATCCAGAAGGGGCGCCAGCTCCACCGACCCTTCAATTTTGACAATATCCACATCCATGCCCTTGGCTTCAAAATAATTGCGGGCGATGTTGGGGTATTTGGTGGCCACGGTCTTTGCGGCAAAGCCTTTGTAAAAATCCTTGTCCTTGTAGGTCGCCAGCACCATGCGGCACTTTCCGAAGCCCAGGTCCATAACCTCAAACAAGGATTGCCCGGATTCCATAATCGTGTCTTTCCCTACGATCCCAATATCGCAAACCCCATGCTCCACATAGGTGATGATGTCGGGGGCTTTTGCCAGGACCATCTCCAGCTTGCCGCCGTCGATGGGGATGATCAGCTTACGCCCTTTATCGGCGGCGCAGGAGCAATCCATGCCCATGAACTCCAGCAGATCCAGGGTCTTTTGTTCCAGGCGGCCTTTGGCCACCGCGATTCTTAAAGGCTTCATCCGCGAGCACCTCCCGCCGCTTCCACGCTGATGATTTCGATGGTCTGCCCCACAATGTGGAGCTTGGATATGCCCTTGCTCTGAGCGTAGGCCAGACATTCTTCCCGGCTCCCCAGCAGGGCGTTCTCCACGATCATGCCCGGCTGCTGCCGCAGGGTCTGGGCATATTGGAGACAAAGGACTTCATACCCCGGCTCGCCGTAGACCAGGATCTGAGGCACGGACAAATCGTCCTGGGGACCCTGGGCCAGCCGCAGCTTGGTCAAACGGTCCACATTGACGCCAAAGCCGATGGCGGGCATGGGGTCGCCGAACCGGCTCAGCAGCTGGTCATACCGCCCGCCGGACAAAACCGCTTCGCCGGTGCCCTGGATGTATCCCTGGAAAATCACCCCGGTATAATAATTATTATCGTTCACAAAGCCAAGGTCAAGCATTACGGATTTTTTCAAGCCCATTTGGATCAGAGAATAGTAGATCCAGCGGAGGTTGTCCAGGATCTTTTTCGTTTGGGCATCCTCGAAAATCTCGCCGGCTGCTTCGAAAACCTCCTGCCCTCCGAAGAGGCGGGGCAGCAGCTTCAGGGCCGCCGCGGTTTCTCCCTGGTCCAGGGTATCCAGCAAATCATTGAGGGCTGCATAGTTTTTTGCACCGATCAGCAGCCGGATCTGCTCTTTCTGGTTGTCATCCGCTTCCAGCCGTCCAATCAGCGCTTCAAAAAAGCCGCAATGGCCGATCTCGATCCGGTATTCCTGTTTGCAGCAGCTTTCCAAAGCCTCCGCGGCCATGGCGATGACCTCCAGGTCCGTTTTAGAGGTGTTGGCGCCGATCAGTTCAATGCCCATCTGGGAGGTCTCCGTGCTCTTGCCGGTATACATTCCTTTTTGGCGATAGACCCGCTGATTGTAAAACAATCGAACCGGACGAACGCTGTGCTTCAGGCGGGTGGATACCATCCGGGCAATCGGCGCCGTGGAATCGGGCCGCAGCACCAGGATCCTGCCCTCATTGTCGATCAGCTTAAACATATTCTCGCTGCCGGTATTGCAGCCGCCGGCCTGAAAGACATCCAGGTATTCAATACCGGGCGTCACCACTTCATGGTACCCGTAGCCGGTGTACACCTGGCGCAGCCTGGCCTCGATCCAGCGCTTCGCTTCACATTCCTCCAGCAGGATATCCTTTGTGCCTTTCGGCGTGATCAGTTGATAGGTCTTCATATGACGATATTCCTCCCATTCACTGTAACCCCAATCGCTTTAGCTCTTTATCTTGATAAAGCGATAAAGCATATGGATATATTAACCGCCGGCCTTGGTTTTGTCAAGACACCTTTTTTACGATCTGTAAATAATTTTGACCTGATTTTGACGCGGCGACGGCATTTTCTTCATCGTCCATCCGTGGTATGATGGATTATATCTTTGATTCAGGAGGTCCCCTATGAACCTGATCCCTATGGACATCCATACCCACAGCCGCCACTCCATGGACGCGGAATATCCGGTGGAGGATATGTGCGCTGCCGCGGCCAAGCTGGGTATCGGGGTCTTTGCCATCACCGACCATTGCGAAATCAACGATTTCGAACGTTTAGATACCGCGGCCACCCTGGCTGGGTCCTTCGAAGATACGGAAAAGGCCAAAACCTTCTATCAAGGCAGAATGGAAGTCCTGACCGGTCTGGAACTGGGCCAGCCCCTTCAGGATATGGAACGGACCCAATCCGTCCTTTCCCAATACCGCTTTGACTTTATCCTCGGCTCCGTCCACATCGTCCAAGGCCGGGAGGATTTCTATTGCATGGATTACAATTCCGGCGCCATCGATGTGGAGTTTGAACTGAAAACCTATTTCGCCGAATTGCTGGAAACCATCCGCTGGGGCGGGTTTGACAGCGCAGCCCATCTTTCCTACCCCTTCCGTTATATTATGAGGGAATACAAAGGCCCTTTCCGCATTGCCCAATGGGATGATTATTTTGAAGCGGTCGTGCAGCTGCTGGCCGACCGGGGTATGGCGCTGGAGCTCAACACCTCCGGCCTGCGGGCAGATCCGCCCTATACCATGCCGGAAGTCCGCTGGATCCGTCGATATCGGGAGCTGGGCGGCGAGTCCCTGACCCTGGGCTCCGACGCCCATGTGCCGCAGGCGGTGGGCGGCGGGATCCTGCAGGCGGTGCATATGGCCCGTCAGTGCGGCTTCGATTATCTCTGTTATTACAAAGAGCGAAAGCCCCTCTACATCTCCATCAAGGATTACGCCTGATCCAACGAATATATTTCATTCAAGCTGAAAAAACGCAAGCCGTATTGCTGGACGGCTTGCGTTTTTGCCTTATCGATCAATATGCGCTCAGCTGGCTTTCGGCGGCTGGAATTCATCCACCGTCCCCAAGGCCGCCAATTCATTGAAAATAATGGAATGGCCGGTGGTGGTGGGATGGATGTCCAGATTGACCGTTCCCCAGGACAAGCTGAAGGCAACGGCATCCGGCGCCGGCTGGAAGGCGCTGTACACGTCTGCCAAATCGCAATCTTCTTGGGCGCTCCAGGCCCACAAAACGCCATTCATGGCCGGGGCAAGAGTCTCAAACAAGCCGTACAGCACCGTGGCGGATTCGAAGGGGTTGTACAAGGTCAGTGCGATGAGGCGCGCGTCCGGATTCAGGGTACGGACTGTTGCGCCGATCTGCCCCCATTCCGACATAAAGGTCGCAGCGCCATAGGCCAGGGCTGTGTTCAGCGGCTGGCCGGGTGTCGCGGCTTCCATAATCAGCGTGTTGGCCATCTCCGTCCAAACAGCCTCCGGCGTCATGGACCGGGCCAAAGCAATGGCTTCAATGGCAGCTTGGATTTGCGCCGGCTCCATCAAATCCGGCTGCAGCCCCGCTGCGGAGAAATAGGCCTGCACCCGGTCCTGGATCGGCTGCAGGAGATTGTTGCCGCCGACGCTGATGATGACCACATCCGCCTGTCGGACGGCATTCTGGTATCGATGGGTCTCAAGGGCATCCAGCAAATCTCCGGTGGTGGCGCCCGGAACGCTGAGATCCACCGACGGGCCCACCCGCTTGTAATCGGAAAAGAGCTCAAAATAGCTTTGCCCCTTATCGGCACTCCAGCCATTGGCGATGGAATCCCCTAAATTGAGATAATTCACAGGAGCTGCCGTCAGCGGAGGCTCGATATCCTCCGGTTTCAGGGCCAACGCCTGGAGGGGCAGCAGCGTCACCATGAGCGATACCAGAATCAAGGCGATCACGCTTCTTTTCATCATTCCACACTCCTTTCAGCATCCGGATGGTTTTGAAGGGTCTGTTTTCTGATTTTTCCGTCTATTTATTATACCATATTCTGCCCCCTGGTAAACAGATTGTGGAAAATTCATTGAATCCTTCCATCGAAAAAAGCCGCAAGCCAATTGGCTTGCGGCACCTGCGGTTCATGAAGGCTTGGCTTAGGCCACGCTGTCGTCAAGGCCCTTGGTCGCCAGATATTCCTGATACGTCATATCGTAGTTTTTCATGCCCTCCGGCGTTAGCTCGATGATCCTGTTGGCAATCGTTTGAATGAATTCATGGTCGTGGGAGGTGAAGAGCACAATGCCCTTGAAATCGATGAGCCCGTCGTTGACGGCGGTGATGGATTCCAGATCCAGATGGTTGGTGGGCTGGTCCAGCACCAGCACATTGGAGCCCCTCAGCATCATGCGGGACAGCATGCAGCGGACCTTCTCGCCGCCGGACAGGACCTTGACCGGTTTGAACACGTCGTCTCCGGAAAACAGCATGCGTCCGAGGAAGCCTCGCAGATAGGTCTCGCTGGGGTCCTGGGAGAACTGGCGCATCCATTCCACAAGATTCAGGTCAATGCCATTGAAAAATTCGGAATTGTCCTTGGGAAAATAAGACTGGGTGGTGCTGACGCCCCATTTGAAGGTTCCGGCATCCGGCTTGATCTCTTCCATCAGGATTCTGAAAAGGGCCGTGATGGCGTTTTCATTGTCGCTGACGAAGGCAATCTTGTCGCCTTTATTGACCCGGAAGGAAACGTCGTTGAGAACCTGGACCCCTTCCAGGGTTTTGCTGATCTCTTCCACGGTCAGGATCTCCTTGCCGGGTTCCCGGTCCATGGAGAAGCCGCAGAAGGGATAGCGGCGGGAAGAGGCCGGCAGCTCGTCGATGCTGAGCTTATCCAGCAATTTTTTGCGGGACGTGGCCTGTTTGGATTTGGATTTATTCGCAGAGAACCGGGCGATGAAGTTTTGCAGCTCTTTGGCTTTCTCTTCGTTCTTTTTGTTCTGGTCCTTGATCATCTTTTGGATCAGCTGGCTGGATTCATACCAGAACTCGTAGTTGCCCACATACATCTTGATTTTGTTAAAGTCGATGTCCACGATATGGGTGCAGACCACATTGAGGAAGTGACGGTCATGGGAGACCACGATCACGGTCCCGTCATAGTTGAGAAGAAAATCTTCCAGCCAGTTGATGGCCGCAATGTCCAGATGGTTGGTGGGTTCGTCCAGCAGGATCACTTCCGGCTTGCCAAACAAGGCCTGGGCCAGCAGCACCTTGACCTTTTCGTCGCCCTTGAGGCCTGCCATCTGGGTTTCCAGCAGATCAATGGGCAGACCGAGGCCCTGGATCAGGCGGCCGGCATCGCTGTCCGCCTCCCAGCCATTCAGCTCGGCAAACTCCCCTTCCAGCTGGGCCACCATCAGGCCGTCCTCATCGTTGAAGTCAGGCTTCGCATAGAGCTCTTCCTTCAGCTGCATGATTTCGTAAAGCCGGGGATTCCCCTGGATGATGGTATCCAGTACAGAAAAATCATCATAGGCATAATGGTCCTGTTTCAGGACGGAAAGCCGTGTATGCTCTCCGATGAACACATCGCCGGTGGTGGATTCCAGCTCACCGGAAAGGATCCTCAAAAAGGTGGATTTCCCGGCGCCATTGGCTCCGATCACACCATAGCAATTGCCCGGCGTGAACTTCAGATCGACATTGGAAAATAAGTTTTCGCCGTTAAAATTCAGGCTTAGATTGGATACAGTGATCATTCTTTAAATCTTCCTCCAAAAAAAGTGGTCATCATGGTTGGTTGTTTTTCGGCCTTGGGGGCCATTCACTAAAAAGAAGCTGCGCAAAGACGCAGCTTCTTTGGATATCAAAGTATATTTTAC
>CALMWJ010000338.1 GCA_937873525.1 uncultured Peptococcaceae bacterium
TTATTCGATCCTCATGGTACATTGGGCGGACAGATCATAACAGCCGTCACCGTCGGATGATTCCAGAAGGGCGTTGAAAAATGGAGTAAGAAGGGGTATTTTCCCGTCTAAGTTGACCGTGATCTGCTCCCCGGCCGGCATGGGGATCGCCGTGTCAAAGGTGCTGCTGTAGCTGCCGGCAATGCTGTCGGCATAGGACTGGATCGCGGTCAGCCCGTCGTCATAGAAGTGCACCGCGGCATAACGGGCGGCTTCCCGGCAGGCGTTGTTGGCCAGGATCTTGTTGCTGAAAATCCAGCCGAATTCAATGATTCCGCAAATCAGCATCAGGAGCACCGGCAGCACCAGCGCCAACTCTACCATGGACTGGCCTTTTCTATTTTTCAGAGGCACCCTGATCACCACCTTTATTAAAAACAAAACACTGTATCGGATGCACAACGGGAATCCTGTTTGTATAAGTGGATCGATGTAAACCATTGGCGACATTTCACTAGGTTTTGAAGGGGATAAAAGGGAGGCCCCAGTGCTCAATTGAGGTCTCCCTTTTGATTGGGGAAAATTGCGATATATTCGACTGCTTGAATTGATTCACCTTTATTAAGCAAGGCCCGTAACGACGGCATTGAATTTTGCCAGCAGCTGAGTTCCGATACCGGTCAGTCCGGCCATGGCGACCAACGCCACAAGGACGATGATCAATCCATATTCCACCATACCCTGTCCGCTTTCTTCGTTTATCATCCAATTTAACATCTTCTTCATGTCTCTTCCTCCTCATCCTTACTCACTTTATTCAAAAAGAACCTTAGAGATCTAGGCCAGTCCAGTGACCACTGCATTAAATTTAGCCAGCAACTGTGTGCCGATCCCGGTCAATCCGGCCATCGCGACCAACGCTACCAGGACGATGATCAAGCCATACTCCACCATACCTTGTCCGCTTTCTTCTTTAATCATCCAATTGAACATTTTTTTCATGTCTCTTCCTCCTCTTTCTTCATCAATACAGTTCTATCAATCAATAAATTTTTGATTCAAGCTTCCATTGAATATTTTTGGATTATGCCAGACTTGTCACCGCTGCATTGAATTTGGCCAGCAGCTGGGTGCCGATCCCGGTCAGACCGGCCATGGCGACCAACGCCACCAGAATAATGATCAATCCATACTCCACCATGCCTTGTCCCCCTTCTTCCTGAAGAACCCAATCCGTGAATCTCTTCATACTTTCCCTCCTTAACATGACCGTGCCGCTGTTATATTGAAATATACTTTGGATACCTCACAGACACACCATTGCGAATCCCAAACCCAGCATCATAAAAGGTGCAAACGCGAATCTGGAGGACAAAGTCAGCTTCCGGAAGAACAATCCAATCACACAGTACACCAGCAAGGCGCCGCACATGACCAGCACGGCCGGAACGATATAGGATTGTCCAAGGACCAGGCCCATGGCCCCTGCCAGCTTCACGTCCCCGGCGCCGATCTTGTCAAAACCGCCCAGGAACACCGGAACCAGGAAGACCGCCATCATTACCAGCATCGACAGGATGGCCTTGGGTAAGGATCCGATCCCGAAATGGATGATCTGGAAGGCAGCTCCGGCAATCAGCATCAGCAGCACCAGCTCGTTAGGAATCCTTCGAATCCGCCAGTCGATCACCGTGATTGCCAAGGCGGCAGTGATCAGCAGCGCGGCCAGGGAAGCTGCCATAAAGCCATCAAATCTGAAACCTGTGTACAACCACAATCCGGCGATCAGAATGCCCGAAATGAGTTTTGTATAGATTGCCGCTCCGGCGGCTCCGCCTGTGAGTTTGCTTTGGGAATTTCCACTCTGTCTTGCTTGGATCATGCTTTCGATGATTCCCGGAAGCAGGATGCCCAACGATGCGCCGGCCAAGCCGAAAAGAATGATCCTGATCGTATCTGTCATTCTGCACCCGCACTTTCTGCCCGCTTTTGGACGGCGTCTGAAAACCAAAAACCCCTCTTGCTTCGGCGTTGCCAAAACAGAGGGGTATGCATAAGCACCCTTATTTTTTCGGCAACCCGACGATCATGGCCTCTTGCGAGACTTTAGACTCGTAGCTTTGCGTCCCCGGCTTTCGCCGGGTTTGCCTTTATCGTTTTGTAGATTAAATGTAAACCATGTTTGAAAAAAATGCAATACCTTTTTTTATAAACTTCGACTAATATTTTGAATTTTTTAATTAATTTTTACTATAATCCATCTTCCGAGACAATATTTACCTTTTATAGGCATATATGTTTTTATTTTCCATTGCTTTGTGCGATAAAAATGCTGAAACCAGCTTGGCGCTAATCCCGGAACTTTACCTTGAAATCGTTCAGATCCTTATGGCCTAGTGCACCATCTTGACAATCAACGCTAAAATACCCGAGGTGATCAGCGGCCCCACCGGCACACCGCCTAAAAACGCGGCGGCCGCCACGGCCCCGACAATCAGTGCCGGCATGATGTCCCCCTGGCCCTGTACCGTCAGATAAGCCAGTCCCTGACCGCTCAGATAGGTGGTCAAAAAAGAGAGCACCAAGGCCGAAATGCCGATCCATGAGGTGAAGGTGCCCCGGATGCTGGTCATGCCGATGCTGCCGTCGGCGATCGGGATCATGATGGCAGCGATCAAAAGAATCAGCCCCCAGGCCATGCCGCTTTTGTTCAGCACCGGATACACATAGCCATCCAATCCCAACAGCTTCAGCATCAGCAGCATGCAGGTGGCGATCGCTACGGATTTCGCCTTGCCAATGACGGCGACGGCCAGAATGACCATCAAGATAACGGTTGCGTCCAATGAAACCAACTCCTTTTTGAATAATAACCCATTTTCGAAGAATTCCCTGCCTACGGCTGCGATTCCGTGAGGCATCCAGGAATGTCCAATGCCTTACGGTTATCGTACTCCATTTTTTGTAAAAAGTAATAAACGCAGGTTAAGATTTTTAAGGTTAATCTCGGAGCTGCAGGCCTTTTCTCCGGATGCGCAGCATAGGGCGCCGGCTCCTCTTCTCTCCTTGGAGCAAATATGATAGGATATAGCAAAACATCTACATCCCCAATAGGAGGTCCCATTGAATCCTTCAGAGCTTGTCTATATCGCAACTGCGGAAGACCAGGGTGCCTGTCTCCGCAACATCCTGGCCAGCCGCTTCTCGTTTTCACAAGCCCTGCTGGCCCGGCTGAAATTCGAATATAAGATCCGCGTTAACGGCCAATGGGCCCGAACAAGCCAAAAAATCGCAGCCGGTGATGTGATCACC
>CALMWJ010000339.1 GCA_937873525.1 uncultured Peptococcaceae bacterium
CCAGATACGGCAGCGTCAGGTCGTTCATGATCTTGCCGTCCCGGACGATCCCGCAGTGGCCGTTGGCCGTATATTCGCACATGCAGACGTCGGTGATCACCGTCATCTCCGGGTTAGACGCCTTGATTTCCCGTATGGCGCATTGCACCACGCCGTTTTCATCCCAGGCCCCGCTGCCGGCTTCATCCTTCTTTTCCGGGATGCCGAAAAGCAGGACTGAGCGGATCTTGCTGGCGAGGGCCTCTTCGATCCCTTCGCGGATGGTGTCAGGACTGTAATACCGATGGCCCTCCAACGAATCGATGGGTTCCCGTATCCCCTTTCCTTCTTTGATAAACAAGGGAAGGATCAGGGATTTGGGGGAAATCCTGGTTTCTCTGACCAGATTTCTAATATTCTGATCGTTTCTCAGTCTGCGCGGCCGTATTGCGTTCATGCTCCAACCTCCATGATCTTGCGCACCATGGAATCGATGGATGCCTCTTCCGAGGTAAAATGCCTGATTCCATATTTTTCTGCGGCTTGGGATGTCTGGTTTCCGATGCAAATGCCCGTGATCTGTCCTAAATCGGCGCCTTCCAGGGATCGGACAAAGCCTTCCACGGTGGACGCGCTGGTAAAGGTCACATAAATTCCCGGATTCTCCCGGACCAGCGCCCTGACCTGCTGACTGCCGGCACAGACGAATTTCGTATCATAGACCGGTATATCTTCAACGGCTCTTCCCTGCGCCTTGAAGACATCGGTAATTTCAACGCTGCCCTTCAGGGCCCTCAAAAGCAGGATTTTCTCATCCGCTCCGGAAATTTCACACAGCCCTTCCGCCAGGTGCTTTCCGTCAAAGATTTCAGGGACATAATCGGCGATGATCCCGTAGGCCGCCAGCGTCTCGGCGGTCTGACTGCCGATGGCCGCAATGTAAAGCCCGGACAGCACCCTGAGGTCCTTCTTCTTCCGCTTTAAGTGCTCAAACAAGATCTCAACCCCGTTTTTACTGGTGAAAACCAGCCATGCGTAATCCTTCAGATGGTCGAGGGCCTTTTCCAATCGCTGGTTGTCTTCCATTTCGTACAGCTCGATGCAGGGATAGTCGATCACATCCGCCCCCAGGTCCCTGAGCTTTGCACTCAAGGTGCCGCCGGAGCATCTCGGTCTTGTTACGATGATTTTTGTCCCTGCCAGTTCCCTTTTTGAGAACCAGTCAAAGCGGCGGCTTAATCCGCAAACCTCTCCCACCACGATGATGGCGGGCGATTGGATTTGTTTTTCCAGCACCGCCTCATAAAGGGATGCGATGGTGCCCACCACTTTCCTTTGCCCGGGTCTTGTGCCGTTTTCGATGATCGCCGCCGGCATATTTCGGTCCATGCCTTCACGCAGAAGCCCGTCGAGGATGCTTTTCAGGGAAGAAAGGCCCATAAGAAAGACCAGGGTCCCTCCGGCAGAAACCAGCGCCTTGAAATTGATGGACAGCTCCTTGCCCTTTTGCTGATGTCCGGTGATGATATGGAAGCTGCTGCAAAAGTCCCGGTGGGTGATCGGGATTCCCGCAAAGGCGGGGGCCGAAATCGCCGAGGTGATGCCGGGGACCACTTCGAAAGGGATCCCGTTGGCCTCCAGCAGCTCAAGCTCTTCCCCTCCGCGGCCGAACACAAAGGGATCTCCCCCCTTGAGCCTCACGACCCGCTTCCCGGTCAGCGCTTCCTCAAACAGAATCCTGTTGATTTCTTCCTGAACCACCGGATGATGGCCGCTTTCCTTGCCCACATCGATTTTCTTCGCATCGTCAGG
>CALMWJ010000340.1 GCA_937873525.1 uncultured Peptococcaceae bacterium
GACCTGTGGAAATCCCATTCAGCGCATCATCGGCAAAAACGTCAGCATCATGTATAAAACTGGCGGTTTTTACTGTACGGATAAAGGCGCCTGCAAAAGCTGCAGCGCATGCCGCTGAGCATCCCCTGCCCAAAAACTGCGGTCCATTTTTTCATAAAGATGGTGCCGCGGTTTTTAATATTTCAGGGTCTGTGGATCACCGGATCCGCCGGACTTGATTGGAGGCTATATGATCCGAATTCTCAAACCAACGTCTCATGTTGAAAACTTGCAGCGTCTTGATCTGGAAGAATGGCGCCGGCGTGGGATTCGCGGCGTGCTGATCGATCTGGACAATACCATCTCTCCTTGGAGAAAGAATGATATTACCCAGGAAGCCCTTGACTTGTTCCAGCGCGCGTCGGCTGCTGGAATCCAGGTCATGCTCTTCACCAATGCCCATGCCAAGAGAGCCGGCCAGGCGGCAGCCAATGCGGGGATCCCTTTTTTCCCTTCCGCAAAAAAACCTTTGCCTTGGAGATTCCGAAAGGCAGCCGGATCCCTGGGACTCCTGCCAAATCAGGTTCTGATGGTGGGCGACCAGATTTTTACAGACGTTTTAGGCGGAAATCTGGCCGGCTGTGTGACGGTCTTGGTTCCGCCGCTTGAAGAAAACGAATATGGCGGCACCAAAATGCTGCGTTTAATGGAAAGAATGATTGGCATCCGTCAGAAATTCAGACGCAGCCCAAAATAGTTCGACATGTTATTGAAGGGGGACGATCATCCTATGGATCGAGCAGCGTTCAAGCAGCGCATGAATGCATACCGTCAAAAATTGGGACAGCAGATGCTTGACGGTTTTCTGGTGACCCGAGAAGTCAATGTTCATTATTTGAGCGGATTTACCGGTGATTCCAGCTGGCTGCTGGTGACCCGTCAGGAAGCCTTTCTGCTGACGGATTCACGCTATACCGAACAGGCCAGACAGGAATGCCTGGAATGCCACGTGGTTCTTGTGAAGGAGTCCCTGGAAAAGACCGCCGCTGCGCTGGCGGCTGCCGAAAGCGTTCATCGCCTGGGCTTTGAGAGTGATTTCATGACGGTGGCGCAGCATCAGCGTCTCGCGATGGCGGCTGCGCTGCACCCTGAACTGGTGCCTTCTGTTGATTTGTGCAGCGCCTTACGGCAATTTAAAGACGAATACGAACTCAAGTGGCTGCGGGAAGCGGCGGCCTTGGGAGACCGGGCTTTGACGCAGCTGAAGCCGCATCTTCGCCCGGGAATCACGGAACGGGAAATCGGGAACCGGCTGAACATCCTCATGATCGAAGCCGGCAGCGAAGGTTTGTCCTTCGAGACGATTGTCGCTTCCGGTTTTCGCGGGGCTTTGCCCCATGGTGTCCCTTCCGACAAGCCTTTGGAAAAAGGCGACATGGTAACCCTTGATTTCGGTTGTATCCGCAAGGGCTACCATTCGGATATGACTCGGACCTTCATCCTGGGAGCGCCTGATCCGGAGCAAAAAGCGCGCTATGAATTGGTGCTGGCGGCTCAAATGCGTGCAATCGAAGCCATTCGTCCGGGACGAAACACACGTGAGATCGATGCGATCGCCCGCAACCTCATCAAAGCAGCAGGCTTTGACGAAAACTTCGGGCATGGTCTGGGACACAGTTTGGGCCTGGAAATCCACGAATCGCCGCGGTTCAGTCCGATTGCCCCGCCGGTGGTTCTTGAGCCCGGCATGCTGCTGACGGTAGAGCCTGGAATCTATGTGCCCGGCTGGGGGGGATTGAGGATCGAGGACATGGTCCTGATCACTGAAGAGGGCCATGATATTTTAACAAAATTTCCAAAAACACTGGAAGATATGACGATCATTTGTTAAACTAAGTTGAAGAGATATGCAATGAAACAATTATAAGGAGGAAACTCATGATTTCGACTTCTGATTTCAGGACCGGGCTTACGTTTGAGCTTGATCATGATGTTGTCACACTGGTGGAATTTCAGCATGTAAAACCCGGCAAAGGCGCAGCCTTCGTCCGCTGCAAATTGCGCAGTCTGAAAACCGGTTCTACGGTTGAAAGAACCTTCCGTCCCGGTGAAAAATTCCAGAAAGCCCATGTCGAACGCAAAGAAATGCAATACCTTTATAAAGATGGGGACAATTGGGCCTTTATGGATACGGAAACCTTCGACCAGGTGACTTTAATGGAAAGTCTGCTGGAAGATGCTCCAAAATACCTCAAGGAGAACATGACCACCGGTATTTTGTTTTATCAGGGCAATGTCATTGGCATGGATCTTCCAAAGCAGGTCGAGCTTGCCGTCGTTGCCACCGACCCCGGCATTAAAGGAGACACGGCTTCCGGCGGAAGCAAACCGGCCACCCTTGAAACCGGCGTTGTGGTGCAGGTTCCTTTCTTTGTGAATGAAGGCGATGTTCTGATTATTGATACACGTACCGGCGAATATGTGAGCCGGGCATAACCTGACGGTATGAAAGGAGGTCCGAATATGGATCTGAAACAAAAGGTTGCATTCGTTTCCGGCTTGATGGAGGGCTTGAGTTTTGACCTGGAATCCAAAGAAGGCAAAATGTTCGATGCGATCCTGGGAATTCTTGAAGAAATGGTCGAAGAAATCGACGACATGAAAGAGGACCATGAAGATCTCGAAGAATTTGTTGAGGCCCTCGACGATGACCTGAATGAAGTCGAAGAGATCCT
>CALMWJ010000341.1 GCA_937873525.1 uncultured Peptococcaceae bacterium
TCGAAGAATTTGTTGAGGCCCTCGACGATGACCTGAATGAAGTCGAAGAGATCCTTGGCGTCAGTGAAGACGAAGAGGAAGAACCCGAAGAAGACGAGGATGAGGATGACTTTGTCGACATTAAGTGCCCAAAATGCGGCGAAATCGTTTGCTTCGATCCCAAAGTGATCTGGGATAAGGATGAACCTGTGGAAGTCCTTTGCCCCAACTGTGATACGGTCGTATTTTCCAGCGACCAATGCGGTGAAGGCTGCGAATGTGAGGAATGTACCAGCGCTGAGGCCGAGGAAGACCACGAATAATTCTACAGTTCAGCGAAGAAGAGAAGGCAAGAGCCGTTGGCTCTTGCCTTCTTCAGTCAGCAGTCCGGCTGGGCTTTCCCGGACCGACGGTGCGGCATAGGGGTCAGTCTGGCTGCGTTGGAGAAAAGGCGGTGATTTTATGGAGGATCGAATCGATCCAAAGGATGTCGGGGAACTCAAGATTTCAACGGAGGCTATCGCCGTCATTGCCAGTACGGCCGCATTGCAGGTCGACGGCGTATCCGCCTTGGCCACAGGCCGGATCGAAGATTTTACGGAACGGGTCGGCATGAAAAATCCAGGCAAAGGGCTGCGGTTGGACATCAAGAACAATACGGTCTCTCTGGATGTGCATATCATTGTGAAGTTCGGTTTCCGCATCCCTGATGTGGCCCGGGCCATTCAGAAAGCCATCAAGAACGCTATCGAAGAAATGACGGACATGCATGTGCTGGCTGTCAACGTACTGGTTCAGGACGTTGATTTTTCCGGCGTGCAGGATTTGCAGAAAGCGGCCATCGAACCTTAATGAAGCGAACCTGCCCGACCCATAAGCAGGATCGCATGGAGGGAAGTATACAAGAAACGGCAGGAAAACATCCTGGTTTTCCTTGCTTTATGTATAAAATAACGGTATATTTAATAAGATAATGCATAAACAGGAGTTGCAAAAGGGGAGGATGCGTCGCGAATGAGACGTCGAAAAACCAGAGAACTTGTGATCAAAGCGATCTTTGCATATGAAATCGAAAAAGGCGACCCTTATTTCCATTTGGATTATATTTCTGAGGACGCCGAAATGGGGGGCTATGATGAAGGCGGCACTGAGAAATTTCTTGCTTCGGTTGAAGATGTATACGCACGGCAGCTGACCGGCGGCATCCTGCATCATTGCAAAGAACTGGATCAAATCATCGATCAATATGCGGTGGATTGGGATATCAAACGCTTGGGCGGCGCGGACCGGAATATCCTGCGTCTGGCACTTTATGAAATGCTGTACGACGAAAAACTGCCGCCGGCGATCGCCATCAACGAAGCCGTTGACTTGGCTAAACTCTATGGTACTGCGGAATCACCGCGTTTCATCAACGGGATCCTAGGAAAATTTGCCGATGAAATGAAAGAAAAAGAACCGGGAAGCCATCATGGGGCTTAAGCTGTCCGACCCGCTCTATTTAGGAATCGATACGAGCTGCTACAGCACCTCAGTGGCTGTGGTTGACCGGTTTGGAAAACTGCGCTTTGACCAAAGGATCATGCTTCCGGTAGAGGCAGGGCAGAAAGGTTTGCGCCAGTCTCAAGCATTCTTTTATCATCACAAAAACCTTCCGGTCCTAATGGAAGCGCTGCGGTCGGAACTGGGCGAACCGCTGTCAGAACGGCTTGAAGCCATCGGGGTCAGTGAAAAACCCTGCCGCCGGCAGGATTCATATATGCCGGTATTCTTGGCTGGCGCCGGCACAGCGCGAAGTCTTGCTGCAGCTTTGGATGTGCCGCTTATTAAAACGACGCATCAGGAAGGTCATTTGATGGCTGCCCTCTGGTCGGCTGATTTCACTCAAAAACCCCCTTTTCTGGCCTTCCATTTGTCCGGAGGGACCACCGATTTGATTCTCGTCCATGAAATTCAGCAGGAGCCTGTCTGCACTTTTGAGTATCATCTGGTACTCGGTTCGATGGATATTCCTGCCGGACAGCTCGTGGATCGGATCGGTGTTGATCTTGGTCTGGACTTTCCGGCCGGTCCCCAGCTGGAACGTTTGGCCGCCGAGTTAGGAAGCACCACATTGCCTAAGCATCGGATTCCGACCCATGTCGATCCGAACGGAATCAGCTTCTCAGGCGCTGAGGCCTATGCGAAGCGATTGATTGCGGCGGGGGAAAGCCCTTCGGAAATCGCCCGGTCCATTGAGCATTGCATCGCCGGGACCTTGGAAAAAGCTGTTCGTTTACAACCAACCTATCCGGTGGTTTTTATGGGCGGGGTTGCCGGGAACGGCTACGTTCGCCAGCGTTTGACATCCCGGCTCGAAACGGGGCCAGGGACCAAGCGCTGTTATTTTGCCGAAAGACAATTCAGCTCTGACAATGCGGCCGGGATAGCCCTCATCGCCGCCGCATCGATGAAGAAACCGCAGTTCGACCAGCTTTGATGAAGATGTCCGCGTTGCCCTCATCGCTGTGCTTTATCGAAGCTGCGTCCTGCCGGTCTTCGTCGTTAGAGAAATTGTTTTAGGATACAGCTTCTTTACTTTGTTTAGGAGGGATACCAGTGTTTAAAATTCTCAAAAAGGATGAAATGGGCAACAATGTCTATGGCTTTGAAGTATTAGCGCCCCGTGTTGCCAAAAAGGCCGAGGCCGGACAATTCTTTATCGTGCGGCAAGGGGAAGATTATGAGAGAATTCCTTTGACCATCGCAGATTTTGACCGGGAAAAAGGCACCATCACCATGATTTTCCAAGTTGTCGGCGCCTGCACCAAGGCTCTGTCCTTGTTGAATGAGGGCGATGAACTGGCGGATGTCGTAGGTCCCCTCGGCAAACCCACAGAAATTGAAAAATTCGGGAAAGTCGTGGTCGTTGGCGGCGGCGTCGGCATTGCGCCGATCCACCCCATTGCCAGAGCGCTGAAGGAAGCCGGCAATGAAGTCACGGCTATCATCGGCGCCCGCACCAAGGACCTGCTGTTCTGGGAAGACAAAATGGCCCAGGTCAGCGACCGATTGCTCATTGCAACCGATGACGGTTCGGCCGGCCGCAAAGGCTTTGTGACCCAGGTTCTGGAAGACCTGATCAAAGAAGAAGACATCCGCTGCGTCTGGGCCATCGGGCCGATGATCATGATGCGGGCCGTGGCCAATATGACCCGTCCCTACAAGGTGCACACCATTGTCAGCATGAATCCCATCATGGTGGATGGAACCGGTATGTGCGGCGCTTGCCGTGTTTCTGTCGGCGGCGAAACCAAGTTTGCCTGTGTGGACGGCCCTGAATTCGACGGTCATGCCATTGACTTCGATCTGGCCATGAAACGGGCAGCGGTCTTCAAGGCAGATGAAAAACTGGCCATGGAAGCCCTTGAAGAACGTCTGAAAGGAGGCGGCTGCAAATGTCACAGCAAGTAAGCAGAGTGGCGATGCCTGCCCAGGATCCAGAAATCCGCAATAAAAATTTCAGTGAAGTTGCATTGGGATACACCGAAGAAATGGCGCTGATCGAAGCAGAACGCTGCCTGCTCTGTAAAAATCCCCAATGTGTCAAAGGCTGTCCCGTTGAAGTCGATATTCCCGGCTTTATCAAAAAGCTGCGGGAGAAAGACATGGAGGGGTCTGTCAAAGTATTGAAAGGCAAAAACAGCCTTCCGGCTGTCTGCGGCCGCGTATGTCCCCAGGAATCGCAATGCGAAGCCAAGTGCATTAAAGGCATCAAAGGCGAACCGGTCGCCATCGGCCGTTTGGAACGCTATGTGGCGGACTGGGATCTGGCCAGAGGCGCTGAGACACCCGTCAAACCTGAGCCCAAGAACAAAAAAGTCGCTGTGATCGGCGCCGGCCCGGCCGGACTGACCGCCGCCGGGGATTTGGCGAAGATGGCTATGACGTGACGATTTTCG
>CALMWJ010000342.1 GCA_937873525.1 uncultured Peptococcaceae bacterium
TTGGTGCCGCGGGGGGGACTTGAACCCCCACGCCCTCACGAACGGTAGATTTTGAGTCTACTGCGTCTGCCATTCCGCCACCGCGGCACATCTAACGAACATTAACCATTATACGAGGAATCGCAGGATCATGTCAAGGGGGGCATGCCTATATTTTCATAAGCCCAAGCCCCCTGTAAACCATCCGCCATCGCTGGCTCTTCAGCATCCCGCATTCCAATGGATTCTATCGTTCCGTACCGAAAAAGTACAGCGTCAGGGTCCCCGGACCGGAATGCGTCCCGATCACGGGGCCCACAAAACCGATCTTCACATCCTTCACCTTAAAACGCTTGCGCAGCAGCTCCGCCAGCTTCTCCGCATTCTGCAGACAATCCCCGTGACAGATGAACACGGTCTGGTTTTCAATGTCGGTGGCGGTTTTCTCAAATTGGTCCAGCATCGTCTCCAGGGCTTTGATCTGCCCGCGAACCTTGGACATGGGGATCAGGTGCCCGTCATTGTCCACATGCAGCAGCGGCTTGACCCCAAGGATCGTGCCGGCCACCGCCGCCGTGGCTGAAACCCGCCCGCCCCGCTTTAAGTGCATCAGGTCGTCCACCGTAAACCAATGGCATACATGCAGGCGGTTGTCCAGCAGCCATTTTTCCAATTGCTCCAGGCTGTAGCCTTCGGCTTTTTTCTGAGCGGCACTCCATACCAGCAACCCTTCGCCGCCGGAAGCGCTCAGAGAGTCGATGCAAATGATCTTGCGTTCCGGGAATTTTTCCCTCAGCTTGCCCGCCGCCACCATGGAAGCATTGAAGGTGCTGCTCAGCCCTGAGGAAAGGGCGATATACAGCACATCCTTGCCGGCCTCAAGATAGGGCTCAAAATGATTCATATAAATATTGTAATTGATCTGAGTTGTAACGGCCGTCTCACCGGACCGCAGCTTTTCGTAAAATTCGTGGAAGCCCATTTCCCGTCCATCCGGATAGTGGGTATAATTCTTCCCTCCGATCTCAAAATCCATCGGGATTACCGCAAGGCTATTCTCCTCAATCAGTTCATCCCATAAATCAGAGGTAACGTCAGTCACAATTTGATAGTCTGCCATCGGATCACGATCCTCCTGCTTTCATAGTGTCGAAGCCAATTATGTATTTTATATTATAGCATCAAAACCGGTTTAGATGGCAACTTGTTCCTTGTATCATCGTTTCTTTTTGGTTTTTATGCAATGGATGCGCTTGATACGCACCCGGATTCAATTCCATGGATGCGTTTCTGCCGTTTCTGTGGTAAAATATTTATTGTTGTTAATAGTTTTTTTATGTCCGGCATCTTTGGGCAGTTTGCCGCCGCAAAAGCGCTTAATAAATTTTAAGAAAGGAACCGCCGATGCAGCAACACCCAACCAACAAGAAATCATCCTCTCTGCTCCTCATGACCACCATGATGATTCTTGTCTTCTTTTTTTTGATTGTCTTCCTGCAAAAAAACGGATCAAATCCGCGAAATATAACCATTGACCTGATGACCGCCGGCCTTTTTCTCATGGTCTTCTGGGTCATTTTCATGCTGGACCGCTACATCATGCACATCGATAAGCTTCAGGCATCCAACGCCTCCACGATCCATAAGAACAGCCGTGAGATCGAAGAGCTTTCCCAGCGGCTCAAAGAGCAAACCAAGCTGGCCCGGAGGGCCAACTCCTCCGATCCCTTGACCGGCCTGTTCAACCGGAGCTTTCTTTACTCTTTTTTGCCAAAGATCAAGGAATCCGCCTTGATGCCCATCTCCATTGTGGTTTTTGACACCGACGGCTTGACCAAAATCAACCACACTGAAGGGTTTCCCGTTGGCGATGCCATTCTGAAAAATTTTGCCAATTTGCTGGTTTCATCCTGCAAACCGGAATACGTCGTCTCCCGAAGCTCCAACGACGAGTTTGTGGTGGTCCTTCCCAACACCTCCGAGACAGAAACCTATCGTTTCTCCCGGGAAATCAAGATCCGGTTTCCGCAAATCAAAGACGAAGTGGATTTTCTGGGGGAGCTCAGCATTTCTTCAGGCATCAGCACCCTCTACGACCCCACGGACGACATCCTCAAAACACTGGAGAAAGCCAAGCAGAATCTGCATGTGGAAGCCCTGCTCAGCGACGTCAGCAACCAGCATAACGTCCTGGCGCTGCTTCAGAAAAGCCTGATCAGCCGAACCAGCGAAACCGAGCACCATTGCCGCCGGCTTCGTGACGTATCCCGGCAGATCGGTCTGGAACTGGGACTGCCTCATCCTGAGCTGCAGCGGCTGGAAGTGGCCGCCCAGCTCCACGACATCGGCAAAATCGCCATTCCAGACAGCATCCTCCAAAAGAAAGGCACCCTTTCCACGGAAGAACGCAGCATCATGGAGAAGCATGCGGAAATCGGCTATCACATCGCGGAAACCATGCCCGTTCTGAAAGAGATGTCCCTGCCGATTTTGCAGCACCATGAGAATTATGACGGCACCGGATATCCCCAAGGCCTCAAGGGAAATGAAATCTCCTTGCTGGCCAGGATCATAGCCGTCAGCGACAGCTTCGACGCAATGACCAACAGCCGCATCTACTCCAAAGCGATTTCAGGCCATTCTGCCCTGAATGATCTGGTCAGCTGCAGCGGTACCAAATATGATCCCATAGTGATTCAAGCGTTTTCGCGGGTTTTCCATAAATCCGCCAGTCTTTAGAAAATTTACATAAGAGGTGGTTGAACAATGACAGCATCCAACAGTCAGCTCGGTTCAAAAAATGAAGGGGAATCCATTGCCCGACTCCAGGCCATGATCGACGAAAGCAATTCCATTGTTTTTTTTGGCGGCGCAGGCGTATCCACGGAAAGCGGAATCCCTGACTTCCGCAGCGTCGATGGACTGTATAACCAAAAATATAAAAATCCTCCGGAAGAAATGCTGAGCTTTCACTTTTTTCTTCAGCATCCCGAGGAATTCTATGATTTCTATCGCGACAAAATGCTCTATCTCGATGCCCAGCCCAACAGAGCCCATCAGAAGCTGGCGGAGCTGGAAAAAGCGGGCAAGCTGACCGGCGTCGTCACCCAGAACATCGATGGTCTCCACCAGAAAGCCGGTTCCCAGAATGTCCTTGAGCTCCATGGCTCGGTCTACCGCAATCGCTGCAACCGATGCCGGAAAGCCTACGACATCCAATCGATTGTGCAGAGCCAAGGCGTTCCCCGCTGCAGCTGCGGCGGTGTGATCAAGCCGGAGGTGGTCCTTTATGAAGAGACCTTGGACCTCAACGTCATGGAAGCCGCCAAGGAGCTCATTCGGAAAGCGGATATGCTGATCGTCGGCGGCACCTCTTTGGCAGTCTATCCGGCCGCTTTTCTGGTCACTGAATATTTAGGCAACAAGTTGGTGGTCATCAACCGGGCCATCCAGAGCTTCCAGGGCGCCAATCTCGTCATTTCCAGCAGCATCGGCGAAGTCCTGGATCAAATCACCGTATCCTGATCATCGCACCAAGCATAAAAAAAGCATCGATCTAAAGGAGCCCTGGCTTCCCGCAGACCGATGCTTTTTATTTTAAGGCAGCAGGCAGGCCTGCTACTTCAACAGAAAATCGATCATCCGCTCGGCGGCGGCTGGCTCATTCTGCCAATAGGAATACAGCATCGGCCCGATTTCATAGCGGATGACGTCCTCATACCAATGCTCTCCCAAGGGCTCACCGTCACAGAAATGACCGTGTCCGATCCGGAACCCTTTGCCCAACATGGGATCGCTTTCAATTCTTTCGTTGACCTCCGTCATCCTTGTGTTGATTTTCTCTGCAAGACTTTCATCCAACCCTTGCCGGGCCAGATAATGGGCGAATTGGGGGCGGCCGAAGGCCGGCTCAATGTCGAAAAAGGGGAAAAGATTTCGGATTCCCTGCCCAAAAACCAAAGGTTCCCTCGATGCCATGTCCAGAAGGCCGATCACATAGAGATTCTCAGGAATGGTCAGAAGGATCTTGCCGTCCTCGTACGGCACCGCTTCGCCTCGCCGTTTCCAATGCAGGATGGGCAGAAGGTTTTCGAAAAGCCGGCTCAGATCGCATTGGTTCAGCCCGTCGAGAATCAGAAAAAAAGCGGATTCCGGAGACTGCCCGGCCCGACGGCTAAAACTGCAGAAAGGCCCTTCCTTCAAGGCTCCCTGCAGCGATTCCCCGTGAACGTCATAAATAAAGCGCTTGAAATCATACCCCGGATTGAGCTGGATATGGAGGATCCGCTGAGGATCCCGCGCCCCGATGATCGAATAGGCCAGTTCCGGTGCCATAGAGCTCTTCCCCACCCCCGGAGGGCCCTGCAGGATCAGGTTTTTTTTCTTTAGCAGCAGCCGTTTCATCACTCCGTATTCTTCAGGGTCCAGAAAGGTCTTCTGGAAAAAATCTTTCTGAGTGTAACTGTGGACCGGAGCTTCCGGTCCCGCCTCCGTCGATGGACGTGCTCCAGCGCTCCGGGGGGCCTCGGTTTCAACAGCCGGCTGGAGCCGGACAATGTCCTCCGCTGGCTTTCCTTCCACTTTGATCGTATCTTCAAGGATTTTGCAGAAGCTTTTCGCTGCTGTGATCTTTGTCAGCGATTTGATGGTAAAGATACCGCTGATGATTTTCCACTCGCCGCTTTTTTGCCAGTTGACCCGGCGAGCATGGCGGTATTCTTCCGCGTTTTCATTGTAGGTATATTCCGAGCGAACCGTTCCCATGCCCAGCAGGGTTTTGGTGCCGCTTTTCACATACACGGTATCACCGGTGGCGATATCATGGCAAAACTGCCAGAGGACATTGGCTTCATTCGCGAGGTTGCCGCTTAAAAACCGATCATCTCCATAATGGCTGAGGAGGGCCTTTTTGATCTCTTCCCGGGATTTGTATTGCCTCAGATCACCGATCTCATCCCAACCAACGGCCATGATGCCGGCTTGTTTGAACTCCGACCAGACGTTGGCATCCTCTCCGGGAGAAAAGGTCCAGATTTCGTTGCTTATTTCGTTTTCCACGGTATCCTCCTATCCTCTGCTCACAAATTGGATCATGTCTTCCTCGATGGCCTCCACCGCGGGAAGCAGGACGCTGGTCTCCAGCTGAATGTTCAATCTGCCGCACAGATCCCATACGAAAGATTCTGTAATGTCATCCCGAACAAAAACCGTTGCAGGCCGGCCAAATTCCAAGATATGCTGCAGCAGGATCCCCATCAGCACCTCGGAATTCTTATCCTGCAGCTCCAGCATGCACTGATCGAGCATTTCCCCGCTCTGACGCTCCGCAAGAATCGCCATGCGCGGATAAAAAGGTTTAGGGATTCGTTCGTCCTCCACCGGGACCGGGATATAAAACAATTCCAGCTCCAGTTGGCGCTCGGTCTGCTTCTGCCGCAGAAGTTCGGTGATCAGCAGTTCATCATCGATCATGACCCGGCCGGTGATCATCGGAATCGGCGGCATAACGCCTGCAAACACCTGCCAGCCGCTGGTTTCCTGGTCATATTGCCCGTATAAGGTTTCGCCGCCTTCAAAGTCCACTTCAAGGAATGTCTGCTGCATGTACCGTAAAGCTTCGGCAAGCCCTTCCAGGGCCAGGGTCATAATTTCCGCTTCATCCACATCGATCAGCCAGGGAAAATATCCGGTCTGATAGGATCTGAAATAGGGCCACTGGTTTTGGGACCGGAGCCTGAAGCCCAGCCGCTGGATCTGCTCGATGTCTTCTTTCATCAATTCCTGCCGTTCGCCGAAATGACAAGTCAGGCAATTCTGATAAGCCATCGGGATATAATAAGGCAGCTCCCCTTCCGCCATCTGGGTCAAACGGAAAAAGCCGGCCATTTGATCATAGCCCGCATAAACACGCACACTGCAGTTCTGTCCGGTCAGCCCGGTCATGGAACAAAAAATCGGCTCCGGCCGATCCGGGTAGACCAGCGTCACAATGTCCGTTTCCCATAGATCGTCCCAGGGGGCCAATGCCCGGATCTTTTCGGCCGCATCATACAAGCGCTGCAAAGCGGCGAACCCGATGGCACTGCCTCTGCCAACCGGATTCATTTTGATCGTGGTCTGGTCGGTCATACGCTTCCCCCTCGCTGAAGAACATGAATTGCGCCCTATCATTTTACCATTTATTTTACAATTTCGTAAGGCCAGTCGATGATGCCGCCCATATCGTACACCTGCGTGTAGCCCATATCCACCAGTTTCTGGGCGGATGCCCGGCTTCGCCGGCCGCTCCGGCAGTAGATGAGTATTTTCGCATCCTTATCCGGGAGCTGCCTGGGGGCTTCGGCTTCCAGTTCGGAATCCGTGATCCGGATCGCACCGGCAATATGCCCTTCGGCGAACTCCTCAGGTGTTCGCACATCCAGCAGGATGATCACGGGATCTTCCTCCAACATCGCTTTGCCTTCTTCGGCCGTCACCGTCTGAAAAGAAGCGCCGGTCTCGGCAGGCTTTTCCGCAGGTGCCTTCCCGCAGGATGCCAGGACCATGGCAAAGAGCAGCAGGATCAGCCCCCGCTTCATCCATATCCGCATAAGCTCTCCCCCCTCTCAATACATTGAAGATTCTTCCTGCACCCGTTCTTTTCCTTTTGTTTTTTAATTTCTTTACGCAAAAACCGGCATCTGTTCCAGGAATGGGATTCCAGCATGCCGGCGCCGCTTCAATGTCTATTTGTATCGTCTTAAAACCGGATGTCTCGGCCCGCCGCTGTTGACCGCGCAGCGAAAAAAACCTTCGGCGGAGGATTTGAAGGCGTCTTCACCCAAATCCTTCTTGATGAGATTGATGATGGCCATGGTCTGCTTTTCCAGGTCCCTGAAGAAGCAGGGCGCCGGCCCGCGGGAGCCGCCAGCCACTGACGCCTGCACAAAGCGATCCGCCGCTTCCAGGACCTCCGGCGCGCCGTAGGTCAGCCACTCGGCACGATGCTGCCGGAGAAACTGAATGAGATCCTGCGGATCATAAAATCCGGCGTCGTCATAGGTGTCCAGGACGGCAAAGAGGGTGTCGGTCAGCCGGTAGTAGAGCTGCCGCTTCTCGTCATATTGAGCCATGCGCAGCTCATGGATCCGTTCGGAATAGGCGGTGTACGCCGTTCCCGCGATCAGTGCCAGAAAGGCGATGAAGCCGCTGCTGACCAGGATCCGGATGCTCTGGTCAGCCTCCATCAAAGCGCGAACCAGCATGCCGGTCATGGCAGCGTTCAGCATCAGGACCAGAGACCCGGCCAGCAGAATCACTAAGGAAACAGCGAAGCGGTTCCTGGTCAGCTTGCGGAAGGACGTGCCGGCGGTCGGATCCGGCGAAATGGAATTGACCGATGGATGGAATGATTTTTTAAGCATAATAGCACCTCCCCTTGTATTGAATTATACAAGGGGAGGTGTACGTTTTTTCGCACAGCGCCTCCGCGCGGACAGGGACTTTTTTATCGTGGTTCCGGCGGCGGATCCCTGCGGTATTCGGACAAGGTCTCTTCAAGAAGCGCCAGCATCCGCTCCCGGACCTCCGCCGGTCCCAGGATCCGGGCTTTTTCACCAAACTGGAAGAGCCAGGACAAGAACACCGGGCTGACAGAGACATGCAGATAGGCAATAAACCAGCCTTCCCGGGAGGGCTGGATCGAAACATCCTTCCCGAAGCGGTCAATGACCACGCCGATCAAACCGGCTGCGAATTCCACCCGGATGTCGGACCGCTTCCCGGAATACATGCCAAACGTGCTTTGGCAATAAGCCACCGGGTCCAGACCTTCCTCCAGCAGGACCCGGGGCTGCTCTTCGATGCGGATCGACGCCATTTTGTCGATCCGGAAATGGGCCAGGGTATGGTACCGCTCATGGTATGCCACCAGATAATAATTTTCGTTGTCCCAGGAAAGCAGGAAAGGGCTGACCACATAGCGTTCCCCGTTGCGGCGGAAATGCTGCTGCTTATCCAGCGCGTACTCAAAATATTGGAAGGAGATCTGTTTGTTCTCTGTGATCCCCTTATGCAGCGCATCCACATTATAGTAGATGCTCTCATTCATGGTCTTGATGCGGCCTGCCACATAGACCTGGCGCTGCAGGGTTTTTGCCTGGTGCCGGCTGGCCAGCGCCTCGATCTTTTTGATCAGCATCTGGGATTTTTTGTTGGTAATGAAGCGGGAGGCCTGGACCGTGTCCACCAAAAGCTTCAGCTCCGGGAGTTCGAAAGCCCGGCTGCCCAGGAAATAGCCGCAGGTCCGGCTGCGGTTCATAACGATATCCATGCCGAAATCCCGCAGCAGCTCAATGTCATCATAGATCGAACGACGTTCCGCTTCCAGGCCGCGGGCCCGCAGCCAGGATAGGATCTGCGGCATCGACATGGGATGCTGCTCGTCGGTCTCCTCCTGGAACATCTTCATCAGGTAAAGCAGTTTCAGCTTCTGGTTGCGGTTTCCGGCCATAAAGCATCTCCTTGCCCCGGACGGGGTTTATTGAGCAACCGTTTTCACATCAGCGTACAGATCGCGTTGGAAAAGGCCACCGGATCCTCGATGGCGATGCCCTCGATCAAAAGCGCCTGATTGTACAGCAGCTCACTATAGGTTTTCAGTTTTTCCTGGTCTTCCTCATACAGCCGGCAGAGGGCGTCAAAAACCGGGTGGCCGGCGTTGATTTCCAGGATCCGCTCCGCCTTGACCTTTTGGTCTGCCGGCATGGAATTCAAGACCTTTTCCATTTCCAGCGTCAAAGCGCCCTCGGTGGCCAGACACACCGGATGGGTCTTCAGCCGTTTGGACAACCGGACTTCTTTGACCTTGTCCCCCAGGGCTTCCCGCATGAATTCAAATAAATCTTTATGCTCGGCGGCTTGCTGTTCAGCGGCTTTTTTATCGTCGTCGCTTTCCAGGTCCAGATCGCCGCTGGAAACCGACTTAAAGGTTTTTCCGTCAAAGCCGCCCATGATCTTCACAGCAAACTCATCCACATCGTCGGTCATGCACAGGATATCCCAGCCTTTGTCCAGCACCCGTTCCGTCTGGGGCAGCTGCCGGATCCGGCTGACGCTCTCTCCGCAGGCATAATAGATCGAATCCTGTTCCGGGGCCATGGCGGCTTTATATTCAGCCAGGGTCACCAGCTTGTCTTCCTTCAGGGAATGATACATCAGAAGGTCCTGCAGCTGTTCTTTATAAGCGCCAAAGCTGCTGTAAATGCCGAATTTCAGCTGCAGTCCAAAGGCTTTATAAAACGTTTCGTATTTCTCGCGCTCGTCTTCCTGCAGCTTCAGCAGCTCGCTCTTGATTTTTTTCTCAAGGCTCTTGGCAATCGCCTTAAGCTGGCGGTCATGCTGCAGCATCTCCCGGGAAATGTTGAGGGAAAGGTCCTGGGAATCCGCCAGACCGCGGACAAAGCTGAAATAATCTGGCAGCAGATCGGGGCATTTATCCATGATCAGCACACCGTTGGAATAAAGCTGCAGCCCTTTTTCATAGTCTTTGCTGTAGTAATTGTATGGTGTTTTGGATGGGATATAAAGCAGCGCGTTGTAGGTCATGGTGCCTTCCGCTTTCACGTGGACATAACGCAGCGGTTTCTCATAATCGTAAAACTTCTCGGTATAGAAGTGTTCGTATTCCTCCGCCGTGATCTCGCTTTTATTGCGCCGCCAAAGGGGCACCCTGCTGTTCAAGGTCTCCTTTTCCGTATAGCTTTCGTATTCCGGGATCTCGCCCTCTTCCTCGTCATCCGGCTTTTCCGCCTTGTCCTTCAGTCGGCTTTTAGTCACTTCCATATTAATAGGATAGCGGATATAGTCAGAGTATCGTTTCACGATTTCGGTGATGCGGTATTGCTCCAGGTATTCATCATAATTTTCATCGGCCGTATTGTCCTTCAGCTCCAGGATGATCTCGGTGCCGTGCCCCTCTTTAAGACAAGACTCCAAGGTGTAGCCTTCCGCCCCTGTGGACTCCCAGCGCCATGCCTCCTCGGAACCGAAGGCCTTGCTGATCACCGTGACCTTTTTGCTGACCATGAAGGCCGAATAGAAACCAACCCCGAACTGGCCGATGATGTCGATGTCCTCCTGGGGATCGATATCCTGTTTGAAGTCCAGGGTGCCGCTGCGGGCAATGGTCCCCAGGTTGTTTTCCAGCTCCTCCCGGGTCATGCCGATGCCATCGTCGATCACAGCCAAGGTTCGTTTGGAGGAATCCGGAACCAGCCGGATCTCCAGCTCCGATCTGGAAATTCCAGCGCCCGGCTCAGTCAGGGATTTGTAGTAGAGCTTGTCCAGGGCATCGCTGGCATTGGAGATCAGCTCCCTCAGGAAAATTTCCTTATGGGTGTAAATGGAGTTGATCATCAGATCCAGGATGCGCTTGGACTCCGTTTTGAATTGTTTTCTTTTCATCGTCGATCACCTTTTACTCTTGGATTATTAGCACTCTCAATTGTCGAGTGCTAATTCATTTATATACCAGCGTATGAGAAAAATCAAGTATCAATCTGCATTTTTTATCCAGCCGCTCAAGAAGCAACCGGTAAAACCAAGTCCCTATATGTATACATTCTTATTCCTAATGTCTCATCTTGACTTTCTTTTTCGGTATTATATAATACTTGTATACAATCATACAAGTATTTCCGAGGAATCATTCCAATGATCTTCAATCCATTTTATGCATAAGGAGGGTTTTCATGATCGAGCCAAATAAACACAGCAATCTGCTGGAACAGGATCCATACAAATATTCGCTGCAGGACGTGGAAACACCCAATCTGTACCGCGACATCTTCCCGTACTCGGAGGT
>CALMWJ010000343.1 GCA_937873525.1 uncultured Peptococcaceae bacterium
AGCTGCTCCAGCCGGGCCTCCGCCTCTGCCTTGGACAAGCCTTGGGCGCTGAGGTAAATTTTAAACTTTGCTTCCGTCCCCGAAGGCCGTATGGCCATCCAGCTGCCATCCTCCATATGATATTTCAAAACGTTGGAGGTCGGCAGGCCTTTCAAACCCAGCAAGTAATCCTCCTGGGCCACCGCCCCTGCCGCCGCCAGCTCTTCCTGCCATTTCAGCCGCAGCCTATTCATGCGATGCCGCAGATTCCGCTGCCCGTGCATCCCCGCTGCCAGGAAAAACAGCACCTCCTCGCTGCGATAGCCGTATTCCTTGTACAGGCGGTCCAGTGCGTCCAGCAGCGTCATGCCTTTTTCCTTATAATACAGCGCCGCCTCCGCAATCAGTACCGAACCGATCACCGCATCCTTGTCCCGGACAAAGTTCCCCGTCATGCAGCCGTTGCTTTCCTCCATGGCATAGATGAAGCTGCCAGGCATCTTCTTCTCCTGGGCCTCCGCCTTTTCCGCCGAATACTTGAAGCCCGTCAGCGTCTCCTCATGATACACGCCGTATTGGGCACAGATGCGAGGCAAAAGATCTGTCGTGACGATAGAGGAATAGACATAGCCCGCCGTTTTTACAATACGCTGCCGTCGTGCCTCCAGCAAATACTCGCACAAAAGCAACCCCTGCTGGTTACCCGTCAGCTGCGCGTACTCGCCCCATTGATTGCGGACCATCACGCCAAAACGGTCACAGTCCGGATCCGTGGACAGGATCAGATCCGGGAACGTGGTCTTTGCCATCTCCTGAGCCATGGCGTACACCGCCGGCCGCTCCGGATTGGGGAAGGGTGTGGTGGGAAAATCCCCGTCGGGGGCCATCTGAGCCGCCACCACATCAAGCCGGAAACCCAGTTCCCGCAGCACCAGACTCACCGGTCCGGCGCCCGACCCATACAACGGCGTGTATAAAATATGCAGCTGTCCGGAGCGCTCCGCCACCATGGCCTTGCGGCTCACCTGCAGCTTGACAAGATCGTAGTAACTGCGTTCCAGCGCCGGCTCGATCCAATGGAACAGACCGGCCGCCTCGGCAGGTGCCAGCTCCAAGAACCGCGGCGAATCAAACAAATCGCATTCCCCGATGTGGTCCTGGATCGCCCGGGCTTCCTTGCCGGTGATCTGGCCCCCGTAACGGCCGTAGACCTTGTAGCCGTTGTATTCCCGGGGATTGTGGGAGGCGGTGATCACAATGCCCGCCGATGCTTTCTT
>CALMWJ010000344.1 GCA_937873525.1 uncultured Peptococcaceae bacterium
GAACGGTTCGGAATCGAGGATGACGTCCGGTTCGCCTTGGATTTGCTGCATCAGAAGCATATCCTGATCGTCCAGGGCAGCGGCTTCAACTGGAAACAGCCGGATCATTTCAGGATCGCCTTTTTGCCGGAGGTGGCAGAGCTGAAAATGGCCATGGACAAATTGGGGGATTTCCTGGGAAATTATGTGCAGTACGAACGGCGCCTGCTGGTCAACGAATAGCTTGCCAGCCCTGGACCTGCTGTAAAAGTTGTTCATGTCGCTTAAAAATGCTATAATATAAAAATATGATAAAAAAGCATGGCTTCCCGAAAGGGAAGACAGCGTAAGGGGATATCGCGATTAAGAACGATTTTTTGCCTGTCAGCAAAACGGATATGGAGACCCGAGGCTGGTACTATTATGACTTCCTAATGATCACCGGGGACGCCTATGTCGATCATCCCAGCTTTGGCGCAGCGGTGATTTCGCGGGTGCTGGAAGCCCAGGGATTTCGCGTGGCCGTCCTGGCTCAGCCGGATTGGCGGAGTGTCAAGGCTTTCAAGGCGCTGGGCCGTCCTCGATACGGCGCCCTGATCACCGCCGGCAACATCGACTCCATGGTGGCCCATTACTCCGCGGCCCAAAAGCGGCGCAGCGAGGATGCCTACAGCCCCGGGTTGAAAACCGGGCTTCGGCCGGACCGGGCGTCCATCGTCTATGTCAACCGAGTTCGAGAGGCCTTTCCTGATCTGCCGATCATCCTCGGCGGACTGGAAGCTTCTCTGCGTCGGTTTGCTCATTATGATTATTGGGAAGACAAGGTCCGCCGGTCGATCCTCTTCGATTCGCGGGCGGATCTTTTGGTATACGGCATGGGTGAATACGCCGTTCGGGAAATTGCCGCGCGGCTGGCCTCGGGTATGCCGGTTTCGGAAATCACCGATGTCCGGGGAACGGGATGGGTTGCCAAGGATGCCGCGCTCTGCCGGTATCCCAAGGTCCTGTGTGAATCCTTTGAAGCGGTCAGCCAGGATAAGCGGGCTTATGCCAGGACAAACCAGATACAGTATGATGAGCACGACCCGGTGCGGGGCAAGGCGCTGGTCCAGCCCCACAGCGACCAGCTCTTGATCATCAACCCTCCTGCCACCCCGTTGGACCAGAAGGCGCTGGACGAGGTGGCCGAACTGCCCTATGTTCGTGAACCACACCCCATGTATGATGAAAGAGGCGGCGTTCCCGCCATCGAGGAAGTCCGTTTCTCCGTGATCCACAACCGGGGCTGCTTTGGTGCCTGCAACTTCTGTTCTCTGGCCTTCCATCAGGG
>CALMWJ010000345.1 GCA_937873525.1 uncultured Peptococcaceae bacterium
CAGAAAATCTACAGCTCCGACCGTACCAATGACATCCACATGGAAATCATCCAGCTTGCCATGAAAATCTACGACCTGGCCCAGGAAGGCATCGAAATCGACCTGGATCCGCCCTGCGTGGGGGTGTTCAAGAATGCCGCGGATGAAGCTTGGGTCATCAAGCAGCGCAGCAAAGCGGAGATTGCCGGCCATATGAGCAGAGGGAAATGGTAACCACCGAAGGAAAGAGTCCGGGATTCCGGGCTCTTTTTTTGTCGTTGAAGTCCATTGGTTTCATGCCGTTTCAAACTGCGAATGGTAAAGCTCATAATAGAGGCCCTTACGCCGGATCAGTTCCTCATGACTGCCTTGCTCCGCAATATGGCCTTTGGAAATGACCAGGATGCGGCCGGCTTTCTGGATGGTGGACAGCCGATGGGCGATGACAAAACAGGTGTGGCCTTCCATCAGCCGGAGCATGGCGCTCTGGATCTGACGTTCAGTTTGTGTGTCCACATTGGAGGTGGCCTCATCCAGAATCAGGATTTTGGAATCCATGAGGATCGCCCGGGCAATGACCAGAAGCTGTTTCTGTCCTTTGGACAGATTCACGGCATTGTCGCTGAGCACCGTATCATAGCCCTTCGGCAAGGACAGGATGTAATGATGGATCCGTGCCATCTGCGCGGCCCGGATCACCTCTTCCCGGGTGGCGCCTTCTTTTCCGTAGGCGATGTTTTCGAAGATCGTCCCATGGAACAGCCAAGTGTCTTGCAGGACCATCGTATAGGCCCTGCGCAGACTCCTCCTGGTGACCTTCCGGATGTCATGGCTGTCAATGGCAATGCGGCCTGAATCCGCATCATAAAAACGCATCAGAAGGTTAATAATGGTGGTTTTGCCCGCACCGGTGGGCCCGACGATGGCGATCACGGCACCGGGGGGTGCCTCCAGGCTGAAGTCCCGGATGACGGGACGGTCCGGTTCATAGCCAAATCGAACCCCCTCCATCTTGACATGGCCGAAAACCTCCGTCAGTTCGGCTGCATCCGGGACATCGGCAGGCTCCGGCGTTTCGTCGATCAGGCGCAGCACCCGTTCCGCCGCGGCTAGTGAGGACTGAAAATCGCTGACGATGTTGGCGAATTCATTGATCGGTCCTGAAAACTTTCTGGAATAGAGCACAAAAGAAGAGATGCTGCCTAAAGAAATGCTGCCGCCCATAACCATGACTGCGCCAAAAACACTGATCAGCGCTAAAGAGAGGTTGTTGATGAAATTGACTGAGGGCCCTGTGATGCTGGCGAAATAATCTGCCTGATAGTTGGCTTCCATCGCGGCGGCATTTTTTTGGTCAAAGCGGCTGATGAAGACCTGCTCACGGCCGTAAGCTTTTGTGGTACGATGGCCGCCCGTCATTTCTTCGGTGTAGCTGTTCAGCTGACCAAAATTTTCGGAGCGGGTCCGGTACAGAGAACGCACTTTTCGGGAGCGGTACC
>CALMWJ010000346.1 GCA_937873525.1 uncultured Peptococcaceae bacterium
ATCAAAACCCAGCTGCCCTATTGTCTTACATTTGCTGCGGCGACGGTGATTTTGTACTTAGTTGTAGGAATCATGATGTAGGCTCTTCAGGGACATCGATTATTGGATGGACGACACACCAAAGGGAGCCCCGGTCTTTTTAGATCGGGGCTTTTTGACGATAAAATGTAGTGTCGAGAAGGCGAGGGGTTGTTTCGAGCAATAAAGCCATTGACATCTTAGGTCTAAAGCAGTAGACTCTAGTTGGGGTTTATCGAAATAGACCTAAGGGAGGCTTCGCCTATGGAAAAGCTCAAGCTTTATGACGCCGAGTATAAATTCGCCTGTTTGATCTGGGACAACGAGCCCATCAATTCCACAGACCTCGTACGGCTCTGTGCAGAAAAACTCGGCTGGAAGAAATCCACCACCTACACCGTATTAAAAAAGCTCTGCGATCGCGGCATCCTGCAAAACCAGGATGCCGTCGTCACCGCCCGCGTCAAACGGGAGGATGTGCAAAAGTTTGAAAGTACAACCCTGGTCGAGAAATCCTTTGACGGCTCCCTCCCCAAATTTCTGACAGCTTTCCTTGGCGAGCGCAAGATCACCCAGCAGGAGGCCGAGGAGTTGAAGCAGATCATTGAGGAGGCGACCCAATGAGCAGCCTGCAAGGGATGTTTACGACCATTCTGAACATGAGCATCACCGCATCCTATGTGGCCATTGGCGTGATACTGGTTCGAAGCCTTCTGGGGAAAGCCCCGAAGCTGTTCTCCTATGTCTTATGGGCGGCAGTGCTGTTTCGGCTTGTCTGCCCCTTGTCCTTTTCCACCAGCTTCAGCGTCTTAGGACTGCTGAATGTGGATTCCCAAAACCATGCCGGGGTGCTGGAATACGTGCCCCAGGACATTGGCTTCATGCAAACCCCGGCCATTCAAACCGGCATCGGCAGCCTGGACGGCGCGGTGAATGCATCCCTGCCCCTGGCCACGCCCATTGCCAGTGTCAATCCGATGCAGATTTGGATGGCCCTTTTGAGCCTGATCTGGATCGCGGGCATTGCGGTGCTGCTCATCTATAGTGTGATCTCCTATCTCAAAATAAAAAGGCGGCTTCTCACCGCCACCTCGGTTCAGGACAATGTGTACGCGTCGGATCAGATCGGCACAGCCTTTGTCTGCGGCTTCCTACATCCGAAAATCTACATCCCGGTTGGCGTCGGCGAGGCTGACCTGCCCTATATCCTGGAGCACGAACGCACCCACATCCGCCGAAGGGACCATCTCCTCAAGCCCGTTGCCTTTCTCGCCCTCATCCTCCACTGGTTCAATCCGTTGATGTGGCTGTCCTTCGCCCTCATGAGCCGGGATATGGAAATGTCCTGCGATGAGAGCGTTCTGCAAAGGATGAGCCAGGATGCCCGGCGCGGCTATTCCAGTTCTCTGCTGTCGCTTTCGGTCAAACGCAGCGGGATTTTTGCGGCCAATCCGCTGGCCTTTGGCGAAAGCCATGTGAAGGCGCGGATTTGCAACGTATTGAATTATAAAAAACCGGCCTTCTGGATCCTGGTTCTGGCCGTGATGGCCTTGGTGGTTTCGATGGTAGCATTTTCAACAAATCCCCCCAACGGTCCAACGGCCGCAGATTCTTATTCAGGATATTCCATCGATGCCCTGTTGGCCAACAAAACACCCTATGTGGGCGATAATAGCAAAGTGGTTGGGCTGATCGACGCCATGCCGTTGCCTAAGGGCATGATCCGCGACACGGTGGCGCTCCAGACCAGCCAAGTGCCCTATGAAATCACCATCCACTACCTCATAAAGGATGCTTCTGATGCTATGGTGAACGGCAACCTCCGCGGAGACGCCTTTCAGCGCAATGCGGTGATGCTCTTCGCTTTGATCGACAATGTGGATGTGATCCATTGCAGGATCGCAGATCAAACCGGCCAGCATGACGGGGCAGTCTATGGCTTCTCCTATTCAAGGGATGTGGCTGAACAATGGCTGGGGGAGGATGTGCGGCCCTATAGCACCAGCGCCGACACGCTGAAAGTGCT
>CALMWJ010000347.1 GCA_937873525.1 uncultured Peptococcaceae bacterium
GACACCTCGGATGCGGAAAAAATGCCCGGCGTCTATAAAGTGATTACCCATAAAGATGTCAAGGGCAAGAACCGCATCACCGGCCTGATCACTTTCTCCACCAACAAGGGGGATGGCTGGGATCGGCCGATCCTGTGTGATGAGAAAGTATTCCAGTTTGGGGACGCTATTGCCATCGTTGCCGCGGACACGGAAGCGCATGCCCAGGCTGCGGCGGATAAAGTCAAGGTGGAATTGGAAGTTTTGCCAGCGTACATGAACGCCTATGCCGCCATGGCCGACGACGCCATTGAGATCCATCCGGGGACGCCGAACGTGTATTGGGAAACCAAGGTCATCAAAGGGGAGGACACCGCCCCTCTGATGAAAAGCGCAGATATGACGGTTGAGGATCATTTCTATGTGGGGCGGCAGCCCCACCTGACCATTGAACCGGATGTGGGATTTGCCTATACCGACGAAGAGGGCAGGATCGTCGTCCACTCCAAGAGCATCGGCATCCATCTCCATCGCGCCATGATTGCGCCGGGGCTGGGGTTGGAGGAGGATCGGCTGGTGCTGATCCAGAATCCCGCAGGCGGGACCTTCGGTTATAAATTCAGCCCGACGATGGAAGCGTTGCTTGGGGTGGCGGCGATGGCCACCGGCAAGCCGGTGTTCCTGAAATATGATTATTACCAGCATATCATCTATACCGGCAAACGGTCCCCCTTCTTCATCGATCTGAAATATGGAGCGACCAAGGAAGGGAAGCTGGTGGCCATGGAAGCGGACTGGACCGTGGACCATGGCCCATACTCGGAGTTTGGGGACCTTCTTACCCTTCGAGGCAGCCAGTTCATCGGTGCCGGCTACATGATCCCCAACATTCGCAGCAACGGCCGCACGGTCTGCACAAACCATGCATGGGGCTCAGCTTTCAGATCCTATGGTTCTCCTCAGAGCCTTTTCGCAACGGAGGTTCTGATGGATGAATTGGCGGAGAAATTGGGAATGGATCCCTTTGAGCTTCGGTACAAGAACATCTATCGTCCGGATGATACCACGCCTACCGGCTGTAAACCGGATGTGTACAGCCTGCCGGAAATCATGGACAAGCTGAAACCTTATTATGAAGCGGCGAAAAAGAAAGCAAAAGAGGCGTCCACGGAAACAAAAAAACGGGGCGTTGGCATTTCCCTGGGGGTTTACGGGGCTGGCCTGGACAATCCCGACAGCTCGGAAGCTTGGGCAGATTATACCGAAACCGGTGTGACCATCACCAATTCCTGGGAAGACCATGGCCAGGGCGCGGATATGGGCACTTTGGCCACCGCGCATCAGGCGCTCCTCCCCCTTGGAATCAAGCCGGAAGAGATCAAGCTGGTGATGAATGATACCTCCAAGACACCGGTCAGCGGCCCTGCCGGGGGCAGCCGGTCCCAGGTCATGACCGGCAATGCGAGCATGCTTGCCTGCCAGGAGCTGTTAAAGGCGATCAAAAAACCGGACGGCACCTACCGCACCTATCAGGAACAAGTGGCGGCCGGCCTGCCGACTCATTTTGTGGGTAAATATACCACACCGGCAGGCTATAGCGGCTGCGACCTGGAAACCGGCCAGGGCAATCCCTTCACGACCTATATGTACGGCGCCTTTTTATCGGAAGTGGAAGTGGATATAGAAACCGGTAAAACCCAGGTGATGGGTATGACCGGCATCTTCGATATCGGTACGGTGGCCAACAAGCTGGTGACGGACGGGCAGATGTACGGCGGCATGGTCCAAGGGATCGGCCTGGCTCTCAGCGAGGACTTTGAAGACCTTGAAAAGCACATCGACATGATCCGCTGCGGCTTGCCCTACATCAAGGATGCGCCGGACAAGATCGTGGTGGACTATGTGATGACGCCCCGGGAACATGGCCCCTTCGGAGCCTCCGGCTGCGGCGAGATACCGCTGACGTCGCCCCATGCGTCCATCATCAACGCGATCAAGGATGCCTGCGGCGTTCGCATTACCAAGCTGCCCGCCCTGCCGGAAAAAGTACTGGAAGGCTTGAAAACTCAGAAATAAAGCCTCGTCAATAAAGGAGAAGGAAGCCGGTCCCGGCACGACGAAGAAGTGTGCCGGGGCTGGCCGTAGCAGAGGAACCTGGAATCGGAACGATTTTAGGTTCTCTGTATTATGCCGGGCAATCATTTAGAAAAGTGGGGATGGAAATGGATCAGAATGAACTGAGGCGACTTGAAGAGAAATG
>CALMWJ010000348.1 GCA_937873525.1 uncultured Peptococcaceae bacterium
AGTTCAGCCGTGTCTTCTTACGGTCCCTATGCAACAACCTGGAAAACGGCGTCCTGATCGTCAATCCGGAAGGACAGATCCTTTTAGTCAATGAGGCATTTTCCGAGATCCTTCATCTTCAGGAAGCCGATGTGCTAGGCAAGGACATCCAATCGGTGGTGCCCAAGTGCCAGCTCAAACGGGTCATGGCCGCCAGGATCCAAAGCACCGGCAATATCTATAAGATGAACGGCCGTATGTATAAAGCGGATTATTTTCCATTGAAATATGAAGACCAGCTTTTGGGCGGCGTCGCGGTTTTTGAAGACATTACGTCCACAGAAGAAATCATCCATGAGTTGAAGGAAGTCAACACCTACAAACTCATTTTGGAAGCGATCCTGCAAAACATTTACGAAGGGATCATCGTGGTCGACAAGGACGGCAAGATCCTGATGTTCAACGGCGCCTATGCGGACTTTCTGAACGTCAGTCCCGAGGACGCCCTGGGCAAGCCGATCACCGAGATCATCAAGGACAGCCGGATGGCGGATGTCATTCGCAAAGGCGTTTCGGACATCGGCAGCGTTCAGCGCATCGGCACCCACAATGCGGTGGTCAAAAATCTCCCCATCAAAATCGATGATGAGGTCGTGGCCGGGGTCAGCAACATCTGGTTCCGGGACCTTAAGGATGTGGAGCTGCTTTACCACCGCCTTTCCTCTTTGGAAGATGAGCTGGCCTATTATAAAGAAGAGCTGCGCCGCAAGCAGGGCAGCCGTTACACCATCGACAACATCATCGGCGACAGCCCGCAGATCGCAACCTTGAAAAACTGGATCCGAACCGCCGGCAAATCCGCCTCAACGGTCCTGGTCATGGGAGAAAGCGGCACCGGAAAAGAATTGGTCGCCCACGCCATCCATGACTGCAGCGTCCGCCGGCATCAGCCCTTTGTCCGTATCAATTGCGCAGCCATCCCGGAAAATATTCTGGAGTCCGAGCTCTTTGGCTATGCCCCCGGCGCGTTCACCGGCTCACAGAAGGGCGGAAAAATCGGCAAATTCGAGTTGGCGGACAAAGGCACTGTGTTCCTGGATGAAATCGGCGACATGTCCTTCCATATGCAGGCCAAGCTGCTCCGCTTCCTTCAGGAGAAGGAGCTGGAACGCCTGGGAGAAAACAAGGTGCGCCAAGTGGATGTCCGGGTGATTGCCGCCACAAACCAAAACCTCTTGGAGAAAATTGCCGCCAACACGTTTCGTGAAGACCTCTATTACCGGCTCCAGGTCATTACGATCGATATGCCGCCGCTCCGGCAGCATGCCGAGGACATCCCCCAGCTGGTCCGGCATTTTATCAGCAAATACAGCAAAGAGCTCTATCTTAACATTCCCGGCATCACCCCGGAGGCCATGGCCTTGCTTCAGGAATACGCTTGGCCCGGCAACATCCGGCAGCTGGAAAACGTGATCGAGCGGGCCTGCAATTTGGTCGGGAATCTCGAGCCCATCACAGAGGCCACCCTGCCCTCCTATATCGTTTCTCCCACGCGGCCAAAAACGGATAGGCTGCCGGAGCATTATAATTTGCAGCTAAATAAAGGCGAGTTTGAAAAGGCGAACATCCTTCAGGCCCTGGAAACCGCCCAAGGCAACCGGACCCAGGCCGCGAAGCTGCTGGGGATCACCCGGACCGCCCTCTACCAGAAATTGAAAAAATATGGTATTTAGCGTTTTCACTGCAGTTTTTGCAGAGCTGCCCAATGGTAAAGGGCCCTCCGGCAATCGGTTTTAGAACCCGATGCAAAAAGCGCGGCCGACCGGCGTCAACCACGCTTTTGTATTTTCTGATAAAGAACGACATGCGGGATTCGCCAAACGGCTTAGGAATTCAGAATCATGAAAGCTGGTACATTCCGGGAAACCGGTCATGGGCGTCCTGCTTCAGCTTATCTTTCCGGACGATATGCCGTTCGTAAGTGCCTCTGCAAAAATCCCCTCTGGAATCCGTTCCGGTAAATCCGAAGAACACTTTATTCTTGATCACTTTCTCGATTTTTATTTTTATGCTGATCTTTTCCCCCACCAGCGTGGGCAGTTCGTGAAACAGCTCAATATGCGTTCCCACGCTGATCATGGGGTCAGGCAGGCTCGAATCCAGCATCCGGCTTGCCCCGTCGATCACCATATGGATGATGGTCGGGGTCGCAACCAAATAGTAGAGTTCTTTTGACCCGGGCAGGTTTTCATTGTCGGCACCGCTAACCGCCTTCTCAAAAATCTGTTCATTGCCTTCAAAGTGGCTGTAATCTGTCATGGCAATAGCCTCCATTCATCATTTTTTATCGGATCAAAGCCTGTTAAAGGTCTCGGGAAGCGTCCTATTCTAACATTCTGCCCGTTTTTTTGAAAGGAACAATGTTTATGCGTTATGAGGGTTCCATTTATCGTCCTCCCAGTGAAGCCGACAGCTATCTGCTTCAGGTCACCGTTGGCTGTTCCCATAATCAGTGCACCTTTTGCGCAATGTACAAGGATAAGTCGTATCGCATCCGTGACTTGGAGGAGATCAAGGCGGACATCCAAATGGCCAAGGCCTGCTATGGAGATCTCACCGATGTCTTTTTATGCGACGGAGACGCCATTGCAGTGGACACCCCCTTGCTCCTGGAGATCGCGGCTGAATTAAACAAAGCCTTTCCTTCCCTTTCGAGCATCTCCTGCTATGCCGGACCGCGCAGCACCCTGAATAAGAGCTTGGAAGAGCTGCGCGCCCTTCGCGCCGCGGGCATTGACAAGGTCTATCTCGGCATGGAAACCGGTGATGACCGTCTGCTGCAGGCGATCCGCAAGGGGGTTACCGCCGCCGAAATGCTGCAGGCAGGACAGAACTTGGTGGAGGCCGGCTTCAAGCTATCCGTCACGGTCCTTTTAGGCTTGGCGGGCAAAGGACCTCGTTCCAGGGAGCATGCCATCCATTCCGCCGAAATGATCAACGCCATGCGCCCCCGTTGGCTGGCCGCCCTCACGCTATCTTTGGCCCCCGGCACGCCCTTGTATCGAGAGGCGCAGGAAGGCCGGTTCCAGCTGCCGGATCCCTTTGAAACCCTGGAGGAAATGAGGACCCTAATCGAGCACCTTACGGCAGACCATCTGATTTTCCGCAGCAACCATGTTTCCAATTACCTTACCGTGAAAGGTGAGCTTCAGAAGGACCGTCAGAAGATGCTCGACCAGATCAGCCAGGTCCTGGAAAATCGGGATCGAAATGCCCTTCGCCGGGAAGATATGCGCGGCTTCTGATCCGATCCCTGAACCTCCGGCCTTTCGTCCTTATCTGCTTTCACATCCTTCACAATTCCTATACAAAAGCGCTGTAACGGAGTGGCCGCAACAGCGCTTTTGTACTTTTTAAGAGAGGGTTCCAAGAAAAAAATTGGGACTTGGGAGGTTTATCCAAAGGGTCTTGGCGCCCTATTGAATCTTTTCCATGAGAAGGTCCAGCACTTTCGTGGCGTCCGCCACAATGTTGAAGTCTGACACTTCAAAAACAGGGGCCTTGTCGTCTTTATTGACGCTGATGACCAGGCCTGAGTCCTTCATGCCGCAGACATGGTGGGTCGCCCCGGAGATGCCGAAGCCCACATAGGCTTTGGGTCGGATGGACTTGCCGCTGGTGCCCACCATGAC
>CALMWJ010000349.1 GCA_937873525.1 uncultured Peptococcaceae bacterium
CCCACGTTGCAGAAAAAGAAGCGATCCCCGAAAACCTGGGAGAGCTTCAGCGCAGCCGGCGTGCCGGTGCAATGGGATACCCCGATCCGCTCGATGGAAAAGGTCTGAAGGGCATCGATGCTTTTTTCCCTTTGCTCCGCGGAAACCGGTCCAAGGTGGGTCCCTCCGATCACTGTATGGATCCGCGTCTCGCCGGTCATCCGGATCGCATAGTTCAGGATGTTGACGATCCCGGCATGGGAGCATCCCAACACCACGAACAAGCCTTTCGAGGTTCTGATGATCAGGGACTGATCGTCCTCCAAAGGGTCTTTGACGTATTGGCCGTCCCGGAGAAGCACCTGGTCCATGTCCCCCTTTTCGTAATCGGTTTCCCGGGGGACCTCTCCGGTCAGATAGATACCCGGCAATATTTCCTGAAAGCCTTGGTTGAAATGGAATTCAGCGCCTTTGGAAACCAAGGCCGTTTTGGAAAAAGGGATGCCAATGTATCGTATTTGCTGACCGCGAAGGCTATAGCTTTCTTTGAACAGGGAGGGATGGGCGTAGATCCGCGTCGGCCCGGAAGCGCCCAGCGCCGCCATCAGGCCGCCCGTGTGGTCTACGTGATGATGGCTCAGAATAATGCCCTGAATGGCGGATAAATTCTTTTTGAAGCAAATTGAATTGTTGACCAGCGCCAGCCCTTGCCCGGTGTCAAACAGCAAGTTGCCCTGTTCCGTTTCCAGGTAGACCGACCAGCCATGCTCTGCCATGGCGCCAAGGTTGCTGAAAACACTGTTTTCACAAAGAATCGTCGCTTTGACTTTCATGGGTTCCCCTCACTCTCTTCCTATTATATTCCGATTGCTCTAATGAACCGTTCCGATAAACGGCTTTGTCGGTAACCACGATCGATACAGGAATGTCGTGGTCCCCATGAGGGATTTCCGGACTGAGCATGGTTTCGCGGCATAAGACCGCTCCTGTGAAAGGTCCCCTGGCCAGAAACCGATCATAATAGCCGCCGCCCTGGCCCAGCCGGTAGCCCTGCCGGTCACAGGAAAGGCACGGCACCAGGATGAGGTCGATCTGCTCCCGGGAAACCGCAGGACAGTGGGGACCGGGTTCCAAAAGTCCGAAAAAGCCTTCCTCCAGGTCCGAGAGCCGGGTGATCTCATAGGCTTCCATGAGCCCCTTGGCGATGCATTTGGGGACCGCCACCCGCTTGCCGGCGGTCAATGCCTCCTGGATCACCGGCCGCGTATCGATTTCCCGGCCAACGCCCACAAAACAGAAGATCACGCCGGACCGGCCGTATTCCTCCAGCGCAAGGATGTTACGGAGGATCTGCAGGTCGGCCTGTCTCAGGTCATTTTCCGGCAGTCCAGCCAGTTTTTCACGCAGCTGTTTGCGCAGAGCCGCCTTATTCTTGGTCAGTTCCATCGCACCCTCCTTATTATTTATAGGAAGACATTAAAAACAAACGGGTGCGTTCCTTTTGCGGATGATTAAAGATCTGGTCCGGGGTCCCTTCCTCTTCGATGCAACCCTGGTCCATAAAAATGACCCGGTGGGCGGCTTCTTTGGCAAAGCCCATTTCATGGGTCACCAAGACCATGGTCATGTGTTCATCCGCCAGCTGCTTGATCACTTGAAGAACTTCTCCCGTCAGCTCCGGGTCCAGGGAGGAGGTCGGCTCGTCAAACAGCAGGATCTCGGGCTCCATCATTAAGGCGCGGGCGATGGCCACCCTCTGCTGCTCGCCGCCCGAGAGCAATGCCGGATAGGCATTGGCCTTGGGCGCCAGCCCAACCTTCTGGAGCAGGCGCTGGCATCGCTCTTCCAGCACCGGCTCGCTTTCTTTCTTGACCAGGCGGGGCGCCAGCATCAGGTTGTCGCGGACGCTCATGTTGGGAAACAAATTGAATTGCTGAAACACCATCCCCATTTTGGACGTCAGCTCCCGAATGGCTTTTTTGTCGCTGTAGCGGCCATCCCGGACCAAGGGTTTCCCCTCCATCAGGATGGTGCCCTCATCGATCTTTTCCAGATCGATCAGGCAGCGCAGCAGCGTGCTTTTGCCGGAGCCGGAGGATCCGATCAGCGCCACCACTTCCCCTGGATGGATCTTAAAGGATATGTCCTTGAGGACCTCCTGATCGCCAAAGGATTTCTTGATATTTTTCGCTTCGATGATGTTCATTTCCGGTTCCTCACTTCTCCTGTAAACGGTAGCGCTGTTCAAGTTTCTTGAATACGAGCGTCAAAACAAAGGTCATCAGCAAGTACAGGGCTGCCGCATAAAGATAGGGCGCCGGGACCGCATCCCGGCTAACCGCCGCTTTGGCCGCATGCATGATTTCCGGCAGGGCGATGACGTAGGCAAGCGCGGTATCCTTGACCAGGGTGATCGTTTCATTGCTGATGCTGGGCAAAGCCACCCGGAACATCTGCGGCATGATGACCCGGGTCATGGTCTGCCAGCGGTTCAACCCCAACACCTGACAGGCTTCATACTGACCCTTGGGCACCGCCAGAAAACCGCCCCGGAAGATTTCCCCGAAATATGCCGCATAATTAAGAATAAAGGCCACGGATGCCGCCATGAACCGATTCATGGTAAAAAGTTTTCCGATCACCGGAACATAAGGTAAACTGTAATAGAGGAACATCAGCTGCAGCATCAAAGGGGTCCCTCGCATCACATAGATGTATGCCTCAAGCAACCAGGAAAGAGGTTTGAACCGGCTGCGCACCCCCAGCGTGGTCAGAAAACCCAGGGGCAAGGAAAACAGAATGGTCACAGCCCCTAAGGCCAGCGTGGTCTTCATCCCGGAAAGCATAAAAGGAATAACCTTCATAAAGTATTGATATAGATCCATGATATCCCTGCTCCGTTCCTATATTTTCCCTTATTATAAAATACACTATAATCAGGACAAAAGCCACGGTGAATCTCACCCTGGCTTTTGCTGACGCGGTCTGTCCGCGGATATATGACAGAGCTATCCCTGTATATGCATGGGGTTCAGAGATTATTTGACCATGATGTCCTTGCCGAACCACTGTGTGGAAATTTGAGCGGCGGTGCCGTCGGCAATCATTTCATCCATGGCTTTCTGGACCGCATCTCTCAATTCGGTATTGCCTTTTTTGAAGCCAATGCCATAATCCTCGGCAGCCAGGGAATCCTCCAGCAAGGTCATGCCTTTGTAAGCCTCCGTGCTCAGATAGTATCTGGCCAGGATCTCGTCGGAAACCACACCGGCGATCCGGCCGATTTTCAGGTCATTGTAGGCGTCCACGTTGGCGGGATACTCGCTGACTTTAGAGACCATTTTCATCAGTTCCGCATCTGCATTGACCGCATCCAGCGCAGAGGAGCCCTTCTGCACGCCGATTTCTTTGCCCGCTAAATCCGCTTTGGCTTTGACGCCGCTGTTGGGGTCCACCATGATCATCTGACGGTTGGCCAAGTAAGGCTTGGTCATTTCCATGGCGGCAGAGCGTTCTTCCGTAATGGTGAATCCGTTCCAGATGCAAGAAATGTTGCCGGATTCCAGTTCAACTTCTTTCGAATCCCAGTCGATGGGCTGGAAAACCACTTCACAGCCTAAGCGCTTACCGACTTCCTTGGCCAGATCCACGTCAAAACCGACGATTTCACCCTTGTCGTCACGGAAGCCCATGGGCGCGAAGGTATCGTCCATCCCGACAACCAATTTGTCGATCTTAAATTCGCTGGCAGCCGGCTCGGTGGTCGCGGCTTTCTGGCCGCAGCCGGCGACCATGCCCAAAACCAGCAGAAATGTCAAACTTGCGAATAAAAACTTCTTCATCAATCTCTCTCCTTTTACTATGTCCTCGTCTCAT
>CALMWJ010000350.1 GCA_937873525.1 uncultured Peptococcaceae bacterium
GGCATGCTGCGCCACATCGACCATCTCCTGAACGTCGGCGGCGAAGGCTTTTTGGCCCTGGGCTCCGACTTCGACGGCTGCACCACACCGGCTTTTCTGAGTTCCACGAAGGATCTGGAGCCCTTTTATGACTGCATCGGCCGCCATTTCGGCAAGCCCTTGGCCGACCGGATCTTCTATGACAACGCGGCGGCGTTTCTGAAGCATTTCGATTGAATCCTGTCGCCCTTTGAAACAACTCGCCAGAGATAAAAACAGAGGCAGCCTCCCCGGCTGCCTCTGTTCGTTTTAAACACTCCTATCGAGCGGGCTCCTCAACCTCCCATTTTTCATCAAAAAGGAACACCTCTTCGATGGGCTTGCCAAAAAAGCGGGCGATTTTATAAGCCAGTTTTATGGATGGATCCCAGTGGCCATTTTCGATGGAGCTGAGGGTCTGCCTGGATACGCCCAGCATACAGGCCATCTCCTGCTGTCTTATGCCGCAATGCTTGCGAATGTCACTGAGCCTGTTTTTCACAACACGTCCTCCAATACAATCAATCTTTGGCTGGCAGCCAGACCGTCAACAGGGTTCCTGCGGCCTCGCTGCTATCCGCCGAGATCCGCCCGCCATGATGGTCCACAATGGTTTTTGCGATGGATAAGCCCAGTCCGTAACCGCCTTCTTCCCGGCTCCTGGCGCTGTCGGCCCGATAAAAACGATCAAAAATCTGCGTGAGGTTTTCCTGCGGAATGGGCCGTCCGGTGTTGCCGACCGACAGACGGACGCCATCCTTGATTTTTTTGAGAGACACGGTGACGTCACCCTGATCGCCGGCATATTTGCAGGCGTTGTCCAGCAGAATAACGGTCAGCTGCTTGATCTGGCCTTCATCCCCCACCAGGCTCACCTCCGGCTGGATATCGCTTTGGATCGTCACGCCTTTTTCATAAGCCAACGGTTCAAAAGGGAGCAGGCAGCCCAGAACGGCATCGCTCAAATTGAATTCCGTCCGGATCAGCGGCGCTTGGGCCGCATCCGACCGGGCCAGAAAAAGGAGGTCTTCCACCAGCTTTTTCATGCGGTTGGCTTCCGTCTGGGTGTTCTCGATCCATTTGGCCTGCTTGGCGATGGCATCCTGTGGATGGGAAAGCAGGATGCCAAGATTGGCGAGGATCACGGTGAGGGGGGTCCGCAGCTCATGGGAAGCGTTGGCCACAAACTGCTGCTGCTGTCCCCAGGCTTTTTCCACAGGACGCAGGGCCCAGGCTGAGAGGAACAGGCTGATCAGGAAAAAGGCGGCCAAACCGCCCAAACCAATCAGAAGCAGTGCGGTCAGCTGGCTCGCCAGCATATCCATTTCCCGGCTCATATCCACAAAGGCGATCCGGGTGCCTTCCGGTGTTTCTTTCATCAGGAACCGCAGGTTCATATCATGAAGCACGCCCTCCTGCAAACCGGTTTCCAGAACCATATCGGCCATCTGGACCATGGCCTTGCCGGACACATCCACATTTTCCCGGGTCTCGGAAAGAACCTTGCCCTCCTGGTCCAGCAGTACGCTGAATGCCGGCAGCATAGGCTCGGATTTCGGCAGTTTCTCCCCGGGCATGCCGATTTCCACCCGGTGGATGGGCGGCCGGCTGCCGTCGTTGCTGAGGGCCCGCTGCAATACGGCATCGCTTTCATTTTTCAGCTGCTGGTAATTTGAATAGCCGACGGCTGCGATGACGATCACCAGAACCAGACTGAGCAGGGACATATTAATAAGAATGAATTTCCGTCGAAGTTTTTTTAACATCCTTCTTCCGCCTCCAGCCGGTAGCCGACCTTGCGGATCGTATTGATGTTGACCTTGGAGCCCAGAAAATAGAACTTCTTCCGCAAAAACGAAATATAGGCCTCCACGTTGTTGTCCTCCGCATCCGATTCCATGCCCCAGACCTTGATGATCAGGTCTTCCTTGGAGACGATCTGCTTTGGATTGGCCATGAGGATCCTCAGGACCTCAAACTCTTTATTGCCCAGATGCACCGATTTGGCGCCCCGGCTCAGGGTATAGGCCGAAAGATTCAGCGTCAGATCGGCAAAGGTCATTTCGGAGAGCACCACATCCCCTTGCCGCCGGGACAGCGCCCGTATCCGGGCCAGCAGTTCCTCCGGGGCAAAGGGTTTGGTCATATAGTCGTCGGCGCCGCAGTCCAGGCCGGTCACTTTGTCGGAAACCTCATCCTTGGCGGTCAGCAGGATCACCGGGGTGGTGATCTTGGCGGCCCGAATACCCCGCACCACCTCAAAGCCGCTAAGCTTGGGCAGCATCACATCCAGAACGATCACATCATACAGACCGCTTAAGGCGTAATCCAAGCCGGCGGCTCCGTCATGAACCACATCGGCGGAATATTTTTGTTCGGAGATGATTTGCCCCAAGGCTTCGGCCAAGCGGACCTCATCCTCAACGATCAGAACACGCATCTTCATGCTCCTTTCCAATTTATAGCTTAACTATAGCATGGATTGCTGAAAATTATCTGAAACGAAGCTGAAGGATTTTTTCAGAGTAATTTCAGTTTCGGAGGGTATGATAACCTCAGTAAGGAGCTCAAGGAGGGATGGACCATGACAAAGAACAAGGACGTCTTCGAACGCTGCGAGAAAAAATATCTGCTCAGTGATATCCAGGTTCAGGCTTTGATGGGGCAATTGACGGAACATATGAAAGCAGACCGCTACGGGGTACATACCATCGGCAATATCTATTATGATACCGACGATTTTGCGATCATCCGGGCCTCCATTGATAAGCCATTGTACAAGGAAAAGCTGCGGCTGCGCTGCTACGGCGCACCCAAGCCGGATTCGACCGTTTTTCTGGAACTGAAGAAAAAATACAAGGGGATCGTTTACAAGCGGCGGGTGGAAATGACCCTGGCACAAGCCCAGCGCTATCTTCAGACCGGGGAAAAGCCCCCGGGCGGCGGCCAGATCCTCGATGAAATCGACTGGTTCCTGAAACGTTACCGGCCAAGCCTCAAGGTGTACATCGCCTACGACCGTCTGGCGCTGTACGGCATGGAGGATCCTGAACTGCGGATCACCTTTGACCGGAACATCCGTTTCCGGGACCATGCCCTGGATCTTGCCAAAGGCTCCTGGGGCACGCCGCTTCTGGCGTCCGGCCAGGCGCTGATGGAGCTCAAGCTGTGCGGCGCCATGCCGCTGTGGCTGGCCAAGGCCTTGTCGGACATGGGGATCTATCCGATCACCTATTCAAAATACGGTGTATGCTACAAGAACTTTCTGAGCCGCAACATCAAAACGAAAGGGGTCATCCACTGTGCTTAACAATTTTCTGGACTCGGCGGCTGTCAGCACACTGTCCCTGGAAAGCCTGCTGCTCTGCACCCTGGCCTCTCTGGCCCTGGGTCTGGGCGCCGCCCTGATCTATATGTACCGCAACACCTACACCAAAAGCTTCGTGGTGACGCTGGCCCTGCTGCCGGCCATGATCCAGATCGTGATCATGATGGTCAATGGCAATCTCGGGACCGGCGTCGCCGTCATGGGTGCCTTTAGCCTGGTCCGCTTCCGGTCGGTGCCGGGAAGCGCCCGGGAAATCGGCAGCATCTTCTTAACCATGGCTTTGGGTCTGGCCACCGGCACCGGCTATGTGGGCATCGCCTTTCTCTTCCTTTTAGTTATCGGTTCGGCGTCTCTGCTTCTTAACACTTTGAGCTTCGGTGAACCGAAAAAATCTGCCGCGGATAAGGAGCTTAAGATCACCATCCCTGAAAATCTGGATTACACCGGCATCTTCGACGACTTATTCAAGAAATACACCCATCGGGCCGAGCTGGTCCAGGCTAAAACCACCAATATGGGAAGTCTGTTTGAATTGAAATACCACATCACCATGAAGGCCGACGGCATGGAGAAACCCTTTTTGGATGCGCTGCGCTGCCGCAACGGCAACCTGAGCATCAGCTGCGGCAGAGTTCCTGCCGGTAAAAAAGAAGACGTATTGTAAGGAGAGAATCGATATGAAAACAAAGTTGATGAAATGGACCGCCCTGCTGATGGCCGCCTTTTTAATGGCCGGCCTGGCCGTCGGCTGCGGCACAGAAACCGCTTCCACCGGCACGACGGCTGCGGGCACTGCCACCGCCGGCACAACCTCGGCCTCTGCGGCCTCCGCCGTGACCAGCAAGGCAGAATACAGCCGCGAAGATATGGAAACCGGCTGGGACAGCGCCACAGCCACCGCCATTGTCCTGGAGGGTGACAGCGCCTCCGTCACAGGCAGCGGCGCAGCCTTTGAGGATGGGGTGGTCCGCATCACCGCCGCCGGGACCTATGTCCTTTCCGGCACCCTGGACGACGGACAGATCCTGGTGGATGCCGATGAAAAAGACACGGTCCGGCTGGTCCTCAACGGCGTGCAGCTCCATTGTTCCGACAGCGCCGCCATTTATTCCGCGTCCGCCGATAAAACCATCATCACCCTGGCCGAGAACACCGTCAACTCCGTGGAGGACGGCGCCGCCTACGCCTATGCCGAAGGGGAGGATGAACCGGACGCCTCCATCTTCAGCAAGAGCGACCTGACCCTTAACGGCTCCGGCAGCCTGACGGTCAAAGGCAATTTCAACAACGGCATCGGCACCAAGGACGACTTGGTCATCACCGGCGGCAGCATCACCTTGACCGCCGCCAACGACGGCCTGAGAGGACGGGATTCCATTGCCATCCAAAACGGCACCTTTGACATTACGGTCACCGGCGATGCTGTGGATTCCAACAATGATGACGACGAGACCAAGGGCTGGGTGGTCATTGACGGCGGCACCTTCAAAATCTCTGCAGGAGATGATGCCCTCCATGCCGAGAACGACCTGATCGTCAATGCAGGCGACATCCAGATCACCACCTGCACGGAGGGCCTGGAAGGGGTCACCGTCACGGTCAACGGCGGTGCCATCAGCCTCAAAGCCAGCGACGACGGCGTCAATGCGGCCGGCGGTGTCAACAGCGTCGACCAAAGTGAAAAATACGTCATCACCATCAACGGCGGCACCCTGACGGTGGATGCGGACGGGGACGGCCTGGACTCCAACGGTTCCCTTTATTTTGCTGGCGGCAGCGTCTTTGTCAATGGTCCCACCAGCAACGGAAACGGTCCCATGGACTATAATTACGACTGTGTGGTGACCGGCGGCACCCTGGCCATCGCCGGCAGTTCGGGCATGGCCCAGTCTCCTCAGGATACCTCCACCCAGGCTTCCATCACGGTTTACTATACCTCCGTCCAAAAGGCGGGCATACAGGCCAGCCTTTTGGATGAAAGCGGCAACACGGTATTCAGCTTCACGCCTGTGAAGGATTATCAATCCATTCTGATCAGCGCTCCCGACCTTGCCCTTGGAAAAACTTATACCCTGAAAGCCGGGGATACGAAGCTCACAGACATCACCCTCTCCTCCAGCGTCACCCGGATCTCCGATGACGGCACGGCGGTCATCGGTGGCATGGGTGGCCCCGGCGGCGGAATGGGCGGCCATGGCGTCCGCCCGGATGGAGCCCAACCCCCGGCAGAGGGCACCCGGCCTGAGGACGGGGGCCGGATGGGTGGTCAACGGGGCACACCCCCCGCAGACGCCGCAGCCGGAACGGATGGTTCTGCGGTCAGCTAAACCCAGGCCGCAGCCTCCGGCAGTCAAACCGCCAGTTAAGCCTTGCTATAGAAAAGGAAGCGCTCAATATGAAACCCGTCCTGATCATCCCAGCCTATGAACCCGACCAACAGCTCTTAAATCTTGTTGAAACACTGTCCTTCGCCAGCCTGCCCCTCTCCCTCCCGCTGATCAAGGTATTCGTGGATGGCAGTTTGTTTGTCCTC
>CALMWJ010000351.1 GCA_937873525.1 uncultured Peptococcaceae bacterium
GGCGATCATGAAGGACAATATCTGGGCACTCTTGATGCCGATTCTGGTGTTGGGACTGATTTTCGGCGGGATTTGCACGGTGACGGAGGCTGCAGCGATTTCTGCAGTTTATGCCGGTCTTGTCGGCATGTTTATTTACAAAACCATCAGCTTCAAAAACCTTTTAGACACGCTATTTGAAACCACAATATCTGTGGCGGCGATCATGATTCTGGTAGGTTTGTCAAAGTCCTCGGCCTATGTTGTGATTTCTTCACAGCTGCCCCGTTTGTTTGCAGGGGCGATTTCGGCGATCGCCAGCTCCAAAGTGGCGGTCATTCTCTTGATCAATGCCATTTATCTGGTGCTGGGCTGCCTGATGGAAGGCAACTGCATCATTGTGATGATGGTGCCGCTGATGCTGAGTTTGGTCAATGCCTTTGGGATCAATTTAATCCAGTTTGGCATTATCACATGTATCAATATTTATATTGGATGCATTACGCCACCCGTTGGGGTTTCTCTTTTGGTGGGAACCAAGCTGGGCAATACGACCATGGGCGGATCCTTCAAGGCATCCTTGCCATTCTTTGTTATTGCCCTCTTTGTTTTGGTGCTGGTCAGCTTCGTTCCGGCCTTGTCGCTTTGGCTCCCCACATTGCTTGGTTGATTTGAAAGAACAAATTTCGTTTGTCCTCCCTCAAGGATATAGAGACCGCTGGTGGTCATAAAAAACCTATCGGATCAATTCGGTCCGATAGGTTTTTTATGCTTTGCATGAATCGTCACTTAAGCTTCATAGGTTGCTTAAGCCCAACATTTGAAACACCAACTGATCTTTATAGAAATTCATACCTTTGATGTCAGAGCAGAGGCTAGATAAACAAGAAAAGGAAACCAACGAACGCAAAGTATAGACACATAGGCAGGTTGAGGATCATGGATTTGACCGGGTTGACTTTTTTGCCCAGGACACCGCCTACCAGTCCAGCAACCACGAAGGTCGTCAGATCTGCAGGAGGCAAGCCCTGGCCGGACATGGCCAAATGGGACCCGGCAATGGCTGCATGGACCGGACTGACACCGATTTGGACCAGGGCGGGGCCAAAGAAGGAAAAGATTGTGTTCTGCGAGGTGGTTTGCGAACCGGTCAGCATACCAATTGCCATTTCGGCGGCACCGCCACCAAATTTCAGTAACGTCGTGTTCAACCCCATAGCAAAACCTTTGACCGCCTCGATTTGACCAGCGGTGTAAAAAGCACCTAGCATCAAGCCAGCGCAAATCAGAATACTGAAGCTCCCTTTTACATTGCTTAGGCCATCCTTAAAGACGGCACCAGCGTTTTTGTATACCCGAGGATAGAAGAAGCTAATGATCATGGCGATGATGATTGACACCGTGATCAAGTTGGAAAAGCCCTTGATGATTGTCATTGTTGAAAGCCATTTCAGGAAAGGTCCGATGC
>CALMWJ010000352.1 GCA_937873525.1 uncultured Peptococcaceae bacterium
GCCAAAGGCAGAAAGGCTTCCCCCGCATTGGAGGAAATCAGGAATTCCGCACAGTCGATCCCTGAGATACCGGGAGCAGCTGTCTGGATGTTGGATTGGAAACGGGCGGATTCCATGGCCAAGTCCTTCAGTTCCGCATCGACACTGGATTCAAGCTTTTTTCCCGTCCGGCAGCGCAGGTCATGCAGCTGACCGGCCAGGTCGAAATAGCGCTGGGATAATGTCTTCTGCTCGTTTTCCCAGCTCTTTTCCTGCTCCTCCAAGCTTTCCAGGGTCTGCAGTTCAGCTGCGACCCTATCCCGATGGGCCAGCACCTCCAAGACCGTATCCCCGTATTTTTTACATAGGCTTCGAATGCGATATAACCGGTTTTCTGCGTCTTCCAGACGTTTCGGAGAAACATCCAGCTGATCCTGATAGCTGCTGATCCGGCGGGCCGCTTCATCCATGATATATGACGCGGGCTCCAAACTGTCATACAGCTCGGTCAGTTCCGAATCGTATTTGCCAAGATCCCGTAAATAATTCAAGGCTTTGCCCAGCATATCGTAAGCTGACGGGGCATCCGAGGATCCAAACATTTGTTCGTATGCCTTCTGGAGGTTTTTCATGATCCGATCGCTGTGACTGAGCCGGCGGATCTCGGAATTCAGGGAATCTTCCTCATCCGGCTGCAGTTTTGCCTGATCGATTTCATCCAATTGGAATTTCAAAAAATCCTTCTGTGCCAGAAGCGCCTTTTGTTTTTCCTGGGCTTCTTTGATTTTGCGCTCCAGCGCCTGCCATTGGCTATAGACCCGGCCGACCTCGGCGCGGAGTTCCAGGAGCGGCCGTCCGCCGTAGGCATCCAGGATACCCAGCTGCTTCTGGCTTTGCATCAGTTGCTGATAATCATGCTGGCCATGGATGTCCACCAATCCCAAGGCCACCTGCTTATACTGGCTCAAGGTCACGGTTCTGCCATTGATGCGGCATAGGTTCCTCCGGTCTGTGCTGAATTCACGGCTCAGGATCAAAGGATCGTCCGCCAGTTCGGTAAAATGCTCCTGAAGCAGACCACGCATCACTTCATGTTCCTGAGGCAGCGAGAAGACGCCTTCAATATAAGCCCGGTCCGATCCATAGCGGATCATTTCGCTTTGAGCCCTTCCCCCCAGGAGGATCGCGACGGCTTCGATGATGATCGACTTCCCGGCGCCGGTTTCCCCGGTCAGGACCGTGAAGGGCGCTTCAAAATCGATCGCCAGTTCATCGATGATGGCAAATTGTTTGATGTATAACCGTTCCAGCATCCAAGAACACCTCTTTGCTCATGATTCCGCTAAGACTTTGAGCCTTTGCATCACTTCATCCACTTGGTCTTTTGTGCGGATGATTGCAATGATCGTATCATCTCCGGCGACTGCCCCCATCAGCTCCGGCCATTCCACCGCGTCCAGCAGGGAACAGACGCTGTTGGCATTGCCCGGGAGGGTATGGATCACCACAATGTTTTCACTGCTGTCGATCCTAACCACCGCATCGCGGAAAAGCCGACGCAGTCGGCTTTCATCCTGTAAAGGAACCTGTCCCTTCGGCAGACCGTAGGCATAGGTATTGTCTCCACGGGCGACTTTGACCAGACGCAGCTCTTTGATATCCCGGGACACCGTCGCCTGGGTTACATTGAAGCCGCTTTCACACAGAGCCGCTGCCAATTCGCCTTGTGTGCCAATGGATTCGTGGGCGATGAGTTCCAGGATTTTTTTTTGACGTCTCCCCTTCATATGATTCCCTCCCTGACTTATTCATAACTGCCGCGATCCGATTCCACCAGCTTGTTCCGAAGAACACTGAAAAACCGCTGGGGATGGATCCGGATGAACGCCGCTTTGAATGGAGCGCTTGTCACGATGATCTGGTCTTTCTCTTCGAGCCCGAAGCCGGTTTGTCCGTCCACGGTCAGCATCACTTCACTGGTGGCGTTTTCCACCTCGATGGTACAACGCCGGGTTGCCGGGATGATGGTAGGCCGCCCATTGAGCGTATGCGGACAAATCGGCGTCAGCACCATCACTTCCAGCTCCGGATGCACCACCGGCCCGCCCGCCGACAGGGAATAGGCGGTTGATCCGGTGGGAGAGGCCAGAATAAGGCCATCGGCCTTGTAATGGCCAACATAGTCCTCTTCCACCCAGACGTTCATCTGCAGCAGCCGCGACAAGGCCCCTTTGTGGATCACCACATCATTCAGTCCGTGAAAAACCTGAAAGATCTTTCCGCCCCGTCTCAGTTCGGCCCGGAGCATCATACGTTCATCAACGATATATTGACCCGAAAGGATTTTTTCCAATTCAGGGAAAACGGCAAATTCTTCAACTTCGGAAAGAAAGCCCAAGTGGCCCAGATTGATCCCCAGAATCGGTACTTGATGAGGCGCCGTTAAACGGGCCGCTCTTAAAAAGGTGCCGTCGCCGCCCAAAGCAATGACCATATCCGGCTTCTCTGAACCGATGTCTTCCACCGGAATGTCAAGCTTGTTTTTGCCGGAAGGATCCTCTTCCAGCAAAGATACCTGGATTCCCCGGTTTTTCAGCCACATCAGAAGATGCTCTGCCAAAAAGATCGCCTTGGGCCGCCGGTAATTGATGATCATCCCGATTTTCCGGATCATGCCGTGTCGCCCCCCTTCAAGGTTTGAAAGGCTTTATCCACCAGACCATGCGTTCGTCCATGATCATAATCTGGTGAAATGCCGGTTTGATAACCGAACCAAAGAAGATATTCAATATTGCCTTCCGGACCGCGGATCGGCGAATAATCCAGCCCCAAGGCCGTCAGTCCGGATCGTTCCAGCTCCTGCAGGACCTTTTCGATGACCGCAGCATGAACCTTGGGATCCCGGACAACGCCTTTTTTCCCGACATTCTCGCGGCCGGCCTCGAATTGAGGCTTGATCAGAGCAATGCCCTGGGCACCGGGCTTCATCAAGCCGGGAAGCACAGGAAATATTTTATCCAGAGAAATGAAGGCAACGTCGATGGTCACAAAATCCACGGGTTCGCCGATATCTTCCAGCTTTAAATAGCGGGCGTTGGTTTTTTCCATGACCCGGACCCTGGGATCCTGACGCAGCTTCCAGTCCAGCTGGCCATAGCCTACATCCACCGCCACGACGCCTGCCGCGCCGTTTTGAAGGGCGCAATCGGTGAAGCCTCCGGTGGAGGCGCCGATATCCAGAACCCGGCAGCCCTGCAGCTTTACTGGAAAAACGGCCAGTCCCTTTTCCAGTTTCAAGCCGCCGCGGCTTACATAAGCTAAGCTTGGACCATGGATCCGGAGGTCTGACTGGCGATCGATCCTATGTCCGCTTTTATCGATTCGTTGATTTCCAACAAAAACAACGCCTGACATGACCATGGCGCGGGCTTTTTCACGGCTGGGCGCAAGACCCAGCTCCACCAAGAGCACATCAAGTCGTTCTTTACCGCCGGAGGCTGCCGCTGGCGTCCCGCCTTCCGGCTTCTCTTTGGGATTCTCCATATTTTCTGTCATGTATCTACTCGTTCCTTCTCAATAGGTCGGAGATGGTCCGGGCAATGCCCTGGCCATCCAAACCGAGATCCTCAAGCAGCTTCTTTTGGGTGCCCTGTGAAACAAAACGGTCCGGCAGTCCGATATTATAAATCCTGCCGCCTTGGATTTCAGGATGAGCGGCCAGCAATTCCAGGACCGCCGCACCGAAACCGCCGGCGATGGCGTTTTCCTCCAAGGTCACGATCAACGGATATTGTTGGCAAAGGGCCAGGATCATCGCCTCATCCAAGGGTTTGACGAACATGGCATCCGCGACGCCCAGCCTGATCCCTTCTTCAGATAAACGATCTGAAGCCTCAAGGGCTTCGTCGATCAGAGGCCCCACGGCCAGAACCAAGGCTTCCTGTCCGTGACGCAGGATTTCACCCTTGCCCCATTCCAGCGGCAAGATCGCCGCATTCAAGCCCAATCCGCGGGTTTTGCCGCGAGGATAACGGATGGCCGATGGACCGGATTCGTGCTGGATCGCTGCAGCCAGCATCGATTGCAGCGTCTGCTCATCTCTGGGGACCATCACCGCCATGCCGGGAATGCTTCGCAGGTAAGAAAGATCAAAGGCTCCGTGATGGGTTGGGCCGTCTTCCCCCACTAAGCCGGCACGGTCAAGGGCAAAGACCACCGGTGCGTTCTGAATTGCCGTATCCTGGATCATCTGGTCATAAGCCCTCTGTAGAAACGTGGAATAAACTGAAACCACAGGACGGAATCCGGACAAGGCCAAGGCCGTGCCTAGGGTGACCGCGGTCTGTTCAGCAATGCCCACATCAAAGAAACGGTCCGGAAAACGTTTTGAAAATTCACCGAGCCCGGTGCCATCGGACATGGCGGCGGTGATGGCCAGGATCCTGGGATCCGCCTCAGCGAGGCGGATCATCGTCTCGGAAAAGACTTTGGTATAGGTGGGCGGTTTGACGGCGGTTGTGCTGACTTTGCCGGTTTCTAAATCAAAGGGCGCAATGCCATGGTAGGTGCAGGCATCCTTTTGGGCCGGAAGATACCCCTTCCCCTTGCGGGTAAGGACATGCAACAGGACGGGCCCTTCCATATCTTTGATTTTCTGGAGCGTTTCGGTCAGTGCTTTAAGATCGTGTCCATCCACAGGCCCGTAATAGCTGAAGCCTAGCTCGGAGAATACCACGCCAGGAATCATGATCAGCTTGATGCCTTCCTTCAGCCGTTCGATTCCTTTAACCAGCGACTCGCCGAAAAACGGAATTTTCTTCAGAGTTCTCCTCACCCCGAGCTTGCTTCGGTTATAAATCGCGGAGGTCCGGATCCGATTCAGGTACTCCGCCATTCCGCCGATGTTTTGAGCAATCGACATGTGGTTGTCGTTTAAGATGACCAAAAGATCCGTGTTCAGGCTGGCCGCAAGATTCAAGGCTTCAAAGGCCTCGCCGCCGGTCATGGAGCCATCGCCAATGACCGCAACCACTCGATGGTCTTCCCCTTTCAAATCCCGGGCTTTCGCAAAACCCAATGCCGCCGAGATCGAAGTGCTGCTGTGCCCGGTGTCATAGGCGTCATGGATGCTTTCCTCCCGTTTAGGGAATCCGGAAAGTCCTTGGGACTGACGGAGGGTTTTGAATGCATCCCGGCGCCCGGTCAGGATTTTATGGATATAAGTTTGATGGCCCACGTCCCAGACCACCCGGTCCTTGGACGTATCAAACACTTTATGCAAAGCAAGGGTCAACTCCACCACGCCCAGATTGGAAGCAAGGTGGCCTCCGTTCTGGCTGACCACTTCAAGAACATACGTTCTCAGTTCGGCCGCCAATTCCGCCAAGGCTTTTTCATCCATTTTCTTTATGTCTTCCGGAGTATTGATCTTCTCCAGGTATTTATTCATGTCCTTTTCCTCTATGATTCCCTTTTGATAACATAATCTGCCAAAGCTTCAAGAACAGCCGTATCCCCATGAATATCCTTCAAAGCGGCTTTGGCGGTTTCCACAGCGTGTTTTGCCAATTCCCCGGCGCGGTCCAATCCGAGGGCCGTGGCATAGGTCGCTTTGCCCTGCTTCACATCGGCGCCGGTCATTTTGCCCATCTTCTCCGAATCACCCACTGCATCCAAAATGTCGTCCGTGATTTGGAATGCTAAACCGAAGGCATCCCCATACCGGCACAAGGCCTTGACCACATCCGGCGCGGCGCCGGCCAGAAGGGCGCCCATTTTCAGAGAGACTCTGATCAAAGCGCCGGTTTTCAAGTTGTCCATCTGCTGCAGCTCATTTTGGCTCAAGGCATGGTTTTCACTGAGAATGTCCATGACCTGTCCGCCGATCATCCCTTCGCTTCCGGAAGCCTGGGCCAGATCCCGGACAGCCTGCAGAACCGCCAGCGCGGGCTGGTCCTTCTGATCCCGGCTGATAACCTCAAAGGCCAGGGTGAGCAGAGCGTCACCAGCCAGAACCGCCATATCCTCCCCAAAGACTTTATGGCTCGTCAGTCTACCCCGGCGAAAATCGTCATCATCCATACAGGGCAGATCGTCATGGATCAGAGAATAGGTATGGACCAATTCCAGAGCGCAGGCGGCTGGCAGCACTTCGGTTTCGCAGCCTCCGGACACGGCGGCGGCTGCCATGCAGAGAATCGGCCGCAAACGCTTTCCACCGGCAAATACACTGTATCGCATGGCGTCATGAATTTTTTGTTGAGACGCCGTTTCATCTCGAAATTGAAGACAACGCTGCAGCGCCTGCTCAACGGTCTCTCTTCGTGCTTCCAGATAGGCCTCTAATTTCAGCATCTATTCTTGCTCCTGTTTTTCTCCAGTCAGAATCTGGATTTTTTCAGCCGTTCGTTCAAGCTGGGACTGGCATTGCTTGACCAACCCGATCCCCTCCTCAAAGCAGGCCAGGGACTGTTCCAGGGTCAGTTCTCCGCGTTCCAGCTGACGAACCAGCAGCTCCAGGCGCTGGATGCCCTCCTCAAATGTCACCGCAGCGGTTTGTCCGCCTGTGCTGGCCAAATCTTTTTTGTCGGTGGCGTTCATGATGTACTCCTTTCAGTCACTTGGCACTGGAGGCTTCCCTCGGCCAGACGGACATGAAGCCGGTCGCCGATCTCTACTTGATCTGATTTCACCAGGATCCTGCCATCCTCGGTCCGGCAAACGGCATAGCCCCTCGCCAGCGTCGCCAGGGGCGACAAAGCCTGAAGCCGGGCAGCCTCCTTCTGGATCCGGTTCTGTTTGTCGGCCAGGATTCGCTGGATGTGGAGCAGCTGTTTTTCTTCGAGACGCATCAGCTGCTCTCGCCTCGGATCCAGCCAGCGCGCTGGCTGGATCAATACGGTGCTTCCTGCAGCTCTTTGAAGCCGTTCACTGCTTCGGTCCAGATTTCGCAGCAGGCTGCCCTGAAGCCTCTGATGGACGTCCACCAGGGAACGCATGAGATCCATTTTGATAGGAACGGCAAGCTCTGCGGCCATGGAAGGGGTTGCCGCCCTAAGATCTGCCACCAGGTCTGCCACGGTCACATCGGTTTCATGACCGACGGCCGAAATAACAGGTTTCCCGCACTGGTACAGGGCGTCGGCTACCTGCTCCGTATTGAAGGCGCTCAGATCTTCTGCCGAACCCCCGCCTCTGGCCAGAATCACCACGTCCACCGGTGCACGGGCCATGGCAGACAGCCCGCGCACGATGGATTCGACGGCTTCTTTCCCCTGGACAGCCGCCGGATATAAATAAATCGGCATGCCTGGGTAACGGCGCCAGAGCACTTTTTGAATGTCCTGGATCACTGCGCCGGTGGGCGATGAAACCACGCCGACGGCCAACGGCAAGTGGGGTATCGGCCTTTTGCGTTCCGGGGCAAAGTAGCCTTGAGCCTGAAGCTTTTTTTTCAAGGCTTCAAGCGCCAGGGCTTCCTCGCCCACACCGGCCGGCAGGATCTCCTCGACGTAAAACTGAAGCTGAGTCTCTTTTGGGTAGAGTCCCACATAGCCAAGGAAAAAACAATCCTGGCCGTTGGCAGGCTCAAAGGCCAGCTTGCCGGCGTGACCCCTGAACATAACAGCCCGGATCACCGTCGCGCTGTCTTTGATGGACAGGTACAGATGCCCTGAACTATGTCTCTTATAATTCGTTATTTCACCACGGACCCAAAGCCGGGCCAATTCCGGCGATCGTTGGATCGCCGACTGGATCAGCCCGGCCACTTGAGTCACAGAATAGATTTTTCCGTGTGGAAGCATAATACTTCCTTTCTAAGAAGGGTTATTTTGAAAGATACGCATCGATCGATTTGGCCGCCGATTTGCCGGCGCCCATGGCCAGAATGACGGTGGCGGCGCCGGTGACGATATCCCCGCCGGCATACACGCCTTCTTGAGAGGTTTCTCCCGTCGCTTCATCGGCGACGATATTGCCTCGTTTGGTGATCATCAGGCCGGGGGTCGTGCTGGTGACCAGGGGGTTGGGGCCCTGTCCGATGGCCATGACCAGGGTATCGATTTCCATTTCAACCAAATCGCCTTCGATCGGAACAGGCTTTCTGCGGCCGGAAGCATCCGGTTCGCCCAGCTCATACTTCTGACATATCATCGAGGTCAAATTCATGTTCTCGTCGCCCTTCAACTCGATGGGGCTGGAAAGCAGCATGAATCGCACGCCTTCTTCTTTGGCATGCTCCGCTTCTTCAGCACGGGCAGGCATTTCCTCATCCGTTCGGCGATAGATGATCCAGCTCTCCTCCGCGCCAAGACGCAGGGCGGTTCTGGCTGCGTCCATGGCCACGTTGCCGCCGCCGATGACCGCCACCCGTTTCCCTGCATGGATGGGCGTCAGGGATTCCGGGAAACGATAAGCTTTCATCAGGTTGCTGCGGGTCAGAAACTCGTTGGCTGAATAAACACCGTTCAGGTTTTCGCCCGGAATGTCCATAAAGTAGGGCAAACCAGCGCCGGTACCGATGAAAACACAATCAAAGCCTTCATCCTGCAACAGTTCGTCCACCAGAACGGTTTTGCCGCAGACCACGTTGGTCTCGATCACCACACCCAGAGAGCGGATGTAGTCGATTTCTTGCTGAACGA
>CALMWJ010000353.1 GCA_937873525.1 uncultured Peptococcaceae bacterium
CGCTGACCTGTTTTCGCCTTGCCTCTCGGCGACGGCTTTTATATATTAGCACCATTCCGCTACGGATGTCAACCCTGTTTTTTAACTTTTTTATCCTTCGCGGACAGGATCCTTCGCCGCCCCGGAAATCATCCTGATTTCGATGGCGCGGGGCACGCTATGTGCCGCAGAAAGGTGCAGGCCTTATTATACGACGCCGGGCCTCTGGTTTCAAGAGCATTTTGGTTTAAATTTTGGATTCTCCCATTCCCGTTAGGCCAGGATGCTCCAAGGGATCAGGGAAGCGACAAAGGCCAGCAGGACCAGGACCACGACGGTCTTCACAACCGCCTTTTGCAATCTTGGGTTCATTCGACTCAGCTCCTCTCGGGCGACATTTACATTACAAATAAAAAAGGCCCCCCTGTTGGAGAGCCCTTGCCGTGCGTTTTGAACCGGGTTTTATCCAGTCTTATTCTTCAGGCTCCAATAGACCATAGTTCCCGTCGTTACGGCGATAGACCACATTGATCGTGCCGGTTTCTGCGTTGCGGAAAGCGAAGAAAGCGTGCCCTACCATATCCATCCGCATGATCGCCTCGTCCAGCGTCATGGGTTTGGCGGGGAACCTCTTGGTTCTTACATTGAGGGTGTCTTCTTCTTCGGTGGCAGGCGCGATTCCCGCCATGCTGGGGAGTTTGGTAATGGACAATCTGCCTTTTCGGGAGAAACGCTCCTTGCTGCGAACCAGCTGCTTCTCCATCTTATCGGTCGCCAAATCGATGGCGGACAGAAAATCCACATCCTCTTCCTCGCCTCGGAGGACATATCCACCGATGGGAATGGTGATCTCCACGCGTTTGTAATTCTTTCTGGGTTCTTCAATTAAGGTAACAACCGCTTCGACTTCCCTCTCGATCAATCGATCTAATTTGCTTAACCTCTTTTCCGTGTAATCCTTGACGTTGTCGGGAACCTGTAAGTTTCTTCCGCGTAGCTGAACTTTCATACAGTCCACCTCCAGCAATTTTGAGATGTCCTGAGAGTGCAGGACTATGTTATAAGTATTCACGATTTTCAGCAAAAATCCTTCTCTATTTTAACAGGGTGGGTCAATTATTTGTTTTTAAAGAGCAAGCCAGCTGCCTCAAAGGCGCCGGCTTGGGAGAAGACTTCTCAGTATTTGAAGGTATTGATCTGGAATCAGGCTTTGACGACGTTGGCAGCCTGCAAGCCTTTGGGGCCTTCCACGATATCAAACTCTACGGTTTCGCCTTCCTGAAGGGTTTTGAAGCCGTCCTGCTGAATGGCAGAAAAATGCACGAACACATCATTTCCGTCTTCACGTTCGATGAAACCGAAGCCTTTTTCTTTGTTGAACCATTTTACTTTGCCTTGCATGATTGAATTCCTCCCAAAACATTATCAAACTTTATCGCAGCCTAAGCCACCAACAGAGTATAGCACCCGGATTGGCAAAAGTCAAACGACATTCATCACCTCGATGATAGAATTATTTTACAATATTGTCCTTCTTGCGCGCACGCATTTATCAGTCTTCTTTTGTAATGAGGAATGATTCTTTCCTAGGTTTTCTGTGGACAATGTGGATAACTTTGTGAATAACCGGCATTGTTTAGATTATTCTGTGGAAAAATTTATCTTGACACGCATCGAAAAAAAGGGTCATGTCCATCTCGATAGACACATCTTGGTCACATGATTTTAGTAACAAAAAGATATCGGGAATAAAATAAATGCACCTTGCCTTTATATGACAACTATGGGACAAAAACTACAGGCCATCGGTGTGCGCTTTGTTGCATCCTGCTGCAAATGTGATTGCGCAGATCTCTTGAAACCCGTTACTTTTCAAGGTTTCGGCACAAGCAAGCAGGGTGGCTCCGGTTGTGATCACATCGTCCACCAAAAGAACCGGCCCCTGTCCCGCCAGCCAGCTGCCGGGCGCCATGGCAAAGGTCCGGCCTAGACCCTGAAGCCTCTGGTTTTTATTCAAAGCAGCCTGCGGTTTTCCCGCCTGTTGCCGGATAAGCATCGGGCGGACAGGAATTCCCAGGCGTCTGCCCAGCTGACAAGCCAGGAGCATGCTTTGGTTAAATCCGCGGACTGCCTCTTTGGCCGGATGCAGCGGTACGGGGATAAGGCAGGATGGATGTCCTCCGCTCCGATCCGTTCGGGATGCAAGGACCCGTGCCATCAGATCGCCCATCGGAACCGCCAGATCCATTGCGCCATCGTATTTCAAACGGTGGACCATCTGCCGGTATCCGCCTTCATAAGGTGCTGCCGCCAGGACCTGTCGCAGGTGATCCGACAGATGTTCGCAGGGGCCTCGGCAAGGCGCATCCCATGCAAAATACCCGCACCGTGGGCAGGGATTCCCATCACGGATGGTCTTCTCCCAGCGCTCCATACACCGGGGGCAAAGGCCGTAGAGTACCTGGGTACCGGGTGCAAAGCTCCCGCAGAACCTGCAGCTCTCCAAGCCGGGATATACCAGCGCAGCACACCGCCTAAAGAATTCATGGATCCGCAGCATCGCCATCATTCGATTCATCATGCTCGCGCGCTCAAGGCGCTTCCTCCCCATTCAGCCAATGGATCTTTATTGCAATATGCAGCAAGGCCGGTCCTCTTGGCGAGAACCGGCCTTTATGATCTGTCCAACCCGTTGATTATTTAACGCTGACGAGCCAACCGGCAACCCAACCGATGGTTCCGTCCGCAAGCTGAACCTGATACCAGTCTTTATCCGCTTTGGTAATGGTAAAGGTATCGGTTTTACTGAGCTTTCGCAGGATCTCCGAGGAGGTCGAGGCGGACTTCCTCAGATTAACCACGTTGTTATCCGGGGCGATCGTTGCAGATTTCCCGATGTTATTCGCAGAAACGGTGGTTCCGGTCGTCGTGGTGCCGGTCGTGGCACTTCCGGTGGTTGTTCCGGCTGTTCCGGTGGTGCCCGTCGTGCCGGTTGTCCCTGTTGTGCCTGCGGCGACCCCGCCAGTGGTGGATCCGGCGACCGTGCTCCGGGTTTTGCCAACCATGGCGTATAATTCTGTCAGGTCATTTTCAAGAACCTGGACCTTCAGGGTCAATTCTTCCACTTGAGCGGCCAGATCCTGGGTTGAGCTGCTGATCGACTGGTCGGCATAGCTTTGGGTGACCAAGGGGTCTTCTTCAGTGCCCGGTTCTGCCGCTGAGCCGCCAAGCAGGCCGGTGCCAAAGGCAAAGCCAATGACCACCGATAAGATGATTCCCAGAAGTACAATGACTTTCCAATCCATTCGTTTCATTGGCTTAGCCTCTCTTTCTTATCGTATCTTCCTTCAGATGGGCTTGGTTCCCTGGATTCTGAAAAACCCTCAAAGGGATCGGACGATGCGGATGCCCTGTTATTTTTGCACAATTTGAGGATGGCGCCTTCGGGGAACCGACGCTTTAGCCTTCCGGCCAAGGATGCCCAGCCGGTCAGCCCCATAGATGACCATGACGGTGACGATCACCATGGCCATCATGGCTTTCTCCGTGGTGAGCATGACCATGCCGATGGCCGAGAAACTCAGAAACAAGCATACGCTATAGACGACCAGAACCGCTTTCGGATGGGAGAAGCCCATAGCCAGCAAGCGATGGTGCAGATGATCCTTGTCCGCCGCAAAAATCGGTTTGCGGTTCATAAAGCGGCGGATGATGGCAAACATCGTGTCCATGATCGGCACACCCAGAACCACAATGGGCAAAAACAAAGATACGGTGGTCGCCATCTTGGTCAATCCCATGGTGGACAGAACGGCCAACGCATAGCCCAAGAACAAGGCCCCCGTATCGCCCATAAATATTTTAGCGGGATGGAAATTATATTTCAGAAAGCCCAATGCCGACACGCCAAGGATCAGGGCCAAGATACCCGCCGCGGGGAACCCTTCCATCCAGGAAATGATGCCGATGGTCAAGGCGGCGATACCGGAAATGCCGGAAGCCAATCCGTCCAGGCCATCCACAAGGTTGATGGCATTGGTCATTCCAATGATCCATAGGGTTGTCAAAGGTGCAGCCAGCCAGCCCAAAAGGATGGGGCTGCCGGCAAACAAATTGGTAATAAATGTGACTTTTGTGCCGGTGGCAATCACAGCCGCCGCGCCCGCCACCTGGAACAGTATTTTCATGGAGGGCTTGATCCCCTTCATGTCATCCCAAATTCCGGAAACAACAATAAAGCAGCTGCCAATAAAGAAGCCCAGCAACTCCCGAGTGATCGGCTGGGTTGCCATCGCCGTGATCCAGAAACTTAAGAAGATCGCCAGTCCTCCCATTCGGGGCATGGCGATTTTGTGTACCTTCCGCTTGTCAGGCGCATCCATGGCATTCAATCGGATGGCTAACTGCCGTACCGGTGGCGTCAGGAGCAAGACGAGGGTCAGCGCCAACGCCATCGGGAACCACGTGTTCATCAGATTTTTCCTCCCTAATCGATTGGAGATGCGGTTTCCATCCATTACTGTGTCAAATCGCAGTCTCTAAAATCTTTTATATTATAGCAGTTAATAATATGAAAAACAAACGCTGGCTCAAAAAATTAATAATCCGTTCACACAATCGTCCTATTTTTTCCGGCGTTTCAGCGTGCCGATGAATTCCCACAGGATTTTTTCCCGCAGCAGGACGATTCCCAGGGCATAAACTGTGACGCCGGCCATGATGGCCAGCCCTGTCCGGCCTGCTGCCTGAAGGCCTTTTCCGAAGCCGTCGAACCATGGTCCGCTGAGCCCATAGACCGCCCATGCGCTGAGTCCGGTCCCAAAGGAAGCCGCTGCGGTTTTCAGCAGGGTCGCCAAAAGATCCTTGCCCTGACGGTCCCCGATATGGCGCGAAAGGAGCACGTACATTCCCAGGGTGTAAAACAGGCTGGCCAAGCTGTTGGCCAGGGCAAGCCCGCCTTGGTCCATCCGCGGCATCAGAAGCATGCTGGCAAGGATGTTGAACGCTATGGAGGCAAGGCCCATCCATAAAGGGGTCCTGACATCCCCCATGGCATAGTAAGACCGGGTCAGAACCTGGCTGGCCGCCATGGCCCCCATGCCGGGCCCGAACCAAAGCAGCGCGGAAGCCGTTAAAAGGGTTGCCTGCCGGTCAAAGGCGCCTCTTTCGAACAGCAGCTGGACGATAGGCACCCGAAGGGCCATTAAACCTGCCGCCGCCGGCAAGGTCACCAGCAAAACCAGCTTCAGGCCCCGATTGATGGAACCCATCAGAAGGGCCCGGTCCTTTTCCATCGCCTGTGCCGCAAGCAGGGGAAAGATTGCCGAAGCGACCGCCGAAACAAAAATGCCCAAAGGCAGATTCATCAGTTTGGAAGCGTAATTCAAGGCAGAAATGCTGCCCTCCGATAAGCCGGAAGCAAAAAACCGGTTGATGGCCAAATAGATCTGGTAGGTGGCCGTTCCAATAAAAATCGGCAGAAGATTGGCGAAAATGCCCTGGACCTGGGGGTTGCTTAAATCAAAGGAAAAGACATATCGGAATCCAGCCTGCCGCAAGGCCGGGACCTGGATCAGCATGAATCCAAAAAAGCTCAGCAAGGTAGCTGCCGGAAGCGCATAAGGATTGCTGCGGCCAAACAGCAGGACGCCGAAAATAATGATCAAGCTGGAAACCGCGGGCGCGGCGGCCGCCACCGCAAATTTCTGTCGTGAATTCAGGATTCCGGTCATCAGCATCCCCACCCCCATCAAAATGATAGAGGGGAACATGATCACCGTCATCCGCACCGCCATGTCCGCCGTTTCGCCTTCAAATCCTGGCGCAGTGACCGACACAAGCAACCGGGCACCGGCCATGCATAAGAGCGTCAGTCCGGCCATCAGGACCCCTGTCCAGTTCATGGTGATGCTGGCGATTTTCCAGGCATCGTCTTCCCGGCCTTCACTGATCTTCCGGATCACCACCGGCACAATGGAGGATACCAATGCGGTTCCCAAAACCATTTGCAAAAAATAGGGCAGCGTATAGGCGACCTGATAGGCATCCGTGAACGCCGTCGCACCGAAAATACCGGCGATGGCCGTTTCCCGCACAAACCCCAGCAAACGTGCCATCAGGTTCATGATCATCAGAATGATGGCTGCCCCTGCAACTGACTGAGCCAACGTCTTTGCCTCCTCATGAATCCAACAGGCCGATGGCCATCCGGGCGGTTTCCCATGCCCGGCTATGCAGCCATTGCCTGTGTTTTTCTTGTTCTTCCAACATGTCTGGCGTTCTCCCGCTTAAACGATCCAGTGCCCCGATCAGTTCCCCGGCGCTGAAATCGGCGAGAGGAAAACAGGCATCCAGTCCCGTCTGCTCCATAAAGCGGTCCACCTTGGGATCATAGGAGAGCGCAACCATGGGGACCCCGGCGGCCATGGCAAAAATAAGGCCGTGGAGCCGCATCGCCAGCATCAGGTCCGCTTGCCTGACCAATGAAAAAAACGCTTGGGGTGTCACCGGCTGGCCGAGACAATAGGTGCGTGATTTCATATGGTTGCTGACCTGCTGAATCGCCTGCATGTCACCGGGAAAATGCATAGGGACCAGGAGAATATCCCAGCCTTCGGCAGCCTTGGCATCCAGGGCTTCCCCGATTTTTTCGAAATAGTCATCCGGCGGCCAGCTGCGCAGAGCGGCCAGCAGCAAGGGCCGTTTTTTCTTTTTTTGATCGTCCATCAGGCCAAGCTCCTGTAAAAGCCGGCAGCCCGGCTCCTCCGGCGCATCCGCCGGATCCAGCGCCAGCACCGGGTCCGCCGTGACCGTCATGGGCTTTTGAAGGCCCATGGCCGCCAACTCATCCACAGAGGCTTGGTCTCTAAGGGTAATGAGGTCGCATCGTTCCAGAATCTTGACGGTCCGCCGGCGATTCTTTTCGATCGTCAGCGGGCCGATGCCCTGGGCATAAACCATCGTCCTTTTCGACAAACGCCGGGCCAGGGCGAGGAGGCCAAGGTAATACAGGGGGCTTTTGGCGCTGGTCACATCCTGCAGCAACGAGCCGCCGCCGCTGATGAACAGATCCGCCAGGAACAGCTTTCTTGCAATGGCGCCCAGCTTCCATCGGGACACCGCATTCACGCCGAAATTAGACTTGGTCTGCTCCGGATCGCCGGAGAGCACGGTCATGGACAGATCTGGGTCAAGGGCCTGCAAAGCCTTCAGCATGGCCATCAGCACCCCTTCGTCTCCGCAGTTGCCAAAACCGAAATACCCGCTCAGCACCACCCGTTTTTTCTTTTTCTTACTCATGAATGGCCCCTGCCTTTCGGCGGTTTTGAAATCAGCCGCCAACCCCGGCTGAGCATGAGCACGGCCGCGCATCCTGCCAGCAGGCCAAGCCACAATCCGTTGAAGCTGCGGAACAAAGATATCAGAAGCGGGGTATGCAGATGGGCGTAAGTGTTGATCAGGGAGACTTGGCCAATCAAGCCCAGCAGAAGCACCGGGTACATTTGGAAACGATATCCAAAATAGAGCAGCACCAGCATCAGCGGATGTCCGATGGCAAATTCCTTGGTCCGGGGCCGTACGCCCAGGAAGGTGTCCAAAAGCTGTCTGAGCTTCAGCTCAAGGGAAGACACACTGCTGACACCCGTATTGCCGGTCCTTAAAATATAGATTGCCAGGGCCGCAAGCATGAGGGCGCCGGCCATGAGATGCCAGGCTTTGACCGGTGTCTCCGCAGTTCTTAAAAAAAACTGTCCGGCCTTCCGTTCCCGCAGCCATAAGGCCAGGGGGACCAGAAGCAGCGGAAGGATATGGGCCAGCTTGACCCCGGCAAAGCTGTCCAGCTTCAGCATGAAGCGGGTCTCCGTCAGCAGGGCGCACATCATCAAGGCGCCGCCTAAGCTGACCAGGCTCATCAGCAGCAGATCTCTTACCGCATGGGGAAGGGCCTGGGTCCGCCGCCGCTGCGCCATATCCTTTTTCAGGATCAGCAGGGCGCCCAGGGAAGGAAACGTGATTGCCGCCGCAAGGGCCATCAGCTTGACCGCCGGCACCGGCCAAAGGCGCAGGATCCCGCCCCAGGCCGCAGCGCTTAACACCATCAAGGCCATGAAGGGCACTTGCCAGCGGCCTTTCGCAAGGGGTGCTGCCGTGATGGCCAGAACCCAGGCGCCGGCAGCGATAACCCCAAGTCCGATGCAGAACCGGATGGCCATGGGCGTGGTTACCGGTGCCGCAGCCTCCGGAGTCCCGATGGCCATCCCTTCGGCCGTCAAGCCCGTCTTAACCTGCTTGATCAGCTCGAGATTGGTATCCAATGCCGCGACCGGCTGGTCCATTCCAAAGAAGCGGACATAAATGAGACGGATATTCCGTTCGGCGGCTGCCAGCCGGAAACGGTCGACGGCAGAAACCACGTTGTATTTTTTGATCTCGTTGTCGGCAATGGCGTGAGCCCGAAGAACCCGGTCATCCATCAGCCCGGCCAATGAATTCAGTCCTGCCTGGTCATAAAACTCAAAAGACACCAGGGGGATATTGAGGGACTTGAAATATTGGGCAAAGTAAGCCAGCGCGTTGGCATTATCCCCTCCGGGCAAAGTCTCGTCATTAAACCCGAACCCTGCCAGTCCAGGGATGCGGGCCACCGCTTCGGCTTCTGCCTGGATGCTTGGCTCATTCACCGGAGCCCAGTTGCGGATCCTGGGCACCACGCCCATGCCCTGCTCCGCAGCCGCCTTCAGTTCTTCCAGAGGATACCCGACGCCCAGCAGAGAAAGCTCTCCTGAATAAAGATCGGTACGGATCGCCTGGTATGGCCCGATCCCCATCGCCTTCGGGTGACGTTTTTTGGCTTCCAGCAGTTTGAAGATCTGGTCATACACGGTTTGGTTTTCCGTCAGAATATAGGTGGCGCCGTCATCGATTTCCAGTTCGGCCGCTGCCTGTCCGAATTGGCCGCCTTGAACATTGACTTTCAGCTCAGCACCCTGGAGAATGACGATTTTCCCTGTTTTCTCCAGGTCGTCCAGCGTTCTTTCCCGGACAATGATTCCTGTGGCCCCTGAATTGTGCGCCTTCCGGACCGCCTCCTCAAAGGGTATCCCCCGTCCCTGGGCACAGCGGAACAGCTCGTCATAGTCGACCATGATCCCTGCGGTGCGGTTTGCCTGTTCCAGCTGGATCCTGTTGAAATCAACGCTGAAGGCCGCAGCCAGTCCCGCAAGGATCAGAAGGATTGCCAGCCACTGCATCCCGTTTAAGCTCGGCTTGATTTTCTTGTTCATTTTCTGATGTCCTCCCGATCCGTGATCAGTTTATAGAATGCTCGTAAATCCGAGCACCCAGCCAATACAGTTCCCCAAAGGAAGGCTTTTGCTCCAAGGGGACCATATGGGCCAGGATATCTTCCGTCAGGATTCCCGCCTGAATCAGGGCTTCGGCAGGATCTGGCCCGGGCTGCAGCTGCAGCATCGCCGCTGCTTTGCTCAGCATGTCACGGCGGGTCAGCGGTGTATCATCAAAAACCGCCTGGCTTAGAGGCGCCTCCGGCCGAATTTGGCGGATCCGTTCTCCCACGCGGGACAGGATCCTCCGGATATCCCAGTACTCGGCGGTGCCGTCCAGGTTATACTGATTGGCATATCCGCCGGATGCCAGCCCCAGCGCGCGCATTGCCGCCAAACCATCATACGCCCAATGATCCATATCCGCAATACGGGGCGGCTGAAATTCTTCCAGATGGGCTCCGCGGCGAACCAGTTCCTGCTGCAGCACCTGAATCATCGGCTCACTTCGGCTCATCTGCCGGAACGTGACCTGCTGGTCAAGGGAAAGGGCTGCCGCCGTACCGGCCGCCTCCCCGGCGGCTACCCCGACCGGGACGACCCGGGCACTGCCGTGGGCCAGGGAATCGTAGGAGGCGCTTCGTCCAACGGTCAGCAAATTATCCACCCCCAGTGGGACCAGGCATCGGAAGGGGATGCTGTAAATTTCCGGTTTGCCGATCACATCCCCTAAATCATCGGGCTGGGAGGATTGCAGATCCACAGGATAACTTCCTTGGGCAATCCGGTCCCATTGGTCCCGGTTCTCCAGGACATCGGTGATGGTCAGCCGATACGCTCCCAGAATATGGCGGCTCTCGCGCACATAGAGCCGGGGCGCAGTGCCTGCCAGCTTGGCATTCCCGAAACCCGCAAAATTCTGGCGCATATATTCGATGATATAAGGGATCTCGGACTGGCCCCTTCGGATTCCCTCGTTGAGGCTTTGGGCATCCAGCGGATCCACATCAAAGATCAGCAGGGCATTGATCAAAACGTCGCCGTTCTTCTGGCGAGCCAGGTTGGGCCCCCGGAAACGCGTCAAAGGATCCTGGGGGACATAGGATAAGGCGGATGCGCCATAGCCCCATGCCAGTCTGCTTTTGGCGCCGGCCTGGGCATCCCCCCATCGGCGGTTCAACCGATTCAGCAGCCGCTGCCAGTTATTGTAGAGAAACACCTGTCCCCAACGAACCCCTTTGACCTTAAAGACCAGGGTAACCGCCATCTTTTGACCAGCCCGGCCGTAATCCTCCGCGCCCAAGGTAAAGGGCACGCCGCTTGCCGCAGATAGGTCCGCGTCCGCGGTGGCATCGATGAAACGTTCTGCGTAAACCTTGCGCTCCCCGATCTCCAGTGCGGTGAGGACCGATGCTTCGGCGCCCGGCTGCAGGACCGGCTCGCCATAGCCTGTGTTCAAGGCCACATCCAACAGCGGCTCCTTTGCCGTCACCTCCGCAAAATAGGCCGCCGCTTCATCCACATCGAAGGCATCTCCCAAGGCGTCATAAAACTCCTTGAAGATTCCATGGGTCAGCAATTCTCCGTCGGCCCCCTCGTTCATATCGAAAAAGTTCAGCCACCCCAAGGTCCAAAGGCCGCCTAAAACCGGGCCTTTTTCCAGAAGCAGCGTTTTCTTGCCGCTGCGGGCCGCAGCAAGCGCCGCGGCGATCCCTTCCGGCTCGCCGCTCGCCACGACCACCTGATAATGGCTTTCTGCAGGCAGCACAAATCCACTCGGGGACGAATCACCGGCAGGCGTCCCTGAACCGGGACCATCGGCAGCACAGCCTGCCGCTGCCATCAGCAGCAGCAATCCAGCCAGGCTAAGACAAATGGCTTTTTTGATCAAGCGTGTGATTTGGATCATGATGCCAGCCTTTCTGGTAAAAAATAAAACCGCCCCGCTCGAAACCAATTGTTTCGGGGCAGAGCGGTTGTAAACCCTCAGTCATTTGACCTTTTAACCCTGGGGCCTTAAGGTAGGAAAGAGTATTACATCGCGGATGGACGGCGCGTCGGTCAGCAGCATGACCAACCGGTCAATGCCGATGCCTAATCCGCCGGTAGGCGGCAGGCCCTGTTCCAGAGCGGCGACAAAGTCATCATCCATCATCTGGGCTTCTTCGTCTCCTCTGGCTCTCGCCTCCATTTGCTGCATAAAGCGCTGGCGCTGGTCCACAGGATCGTTGAGCTCCGAATAAGCATTGCCATATTCTCTGGCTGTCATGAACAATTCGAAGCGTGCCGTCAGATTGGGGTCATCATCTTTTCTCTTCGCCAGCGGGGAGTCGTCGATGGGATGGTCGATGACGAAGGTGGGCTGGATCAAGGTCTCTTCCACCTTTTCTTCGAAAATCGCCACGAGGATCTGGCCCTTGGTGGCCGTCTTTGCCACCGGGACACCCAGTGCAGCGGCTGTCTTGAAGGCCGCGGCATCATCCGCCCAGGCATAGTAGTCGGCACCGGTCCGTTCTTTGACCAGTTCCGCCATGCTGGCACGCCGCCAGGGTGACTCGAGGTCCATCTCGACGCCCTGATACTGGAATCTGGCCGTGCCCTTGACTTTGATACAGACCGTCCGGATCAGATCCTCCGTCAGATCCATGATGTCGTTGTAATCCGCATAGGCCTGATACAACTCCATCAGGGTGAATTCCGGATTATGCCGTGTGGAGATCCCCTCGTTGCGGAACACCCGCCCCAGTTCAAAGACCCGCTCCAGCCCCCCGACGATCAGCCGCTTCAGATGCAGCTCCAAGGCAATGCGCATATAAAGATCAAGATCCAGCGCATTATGATGGGTCACAAAGGGTTTGGCTGCAGCGCCGCCGGGAATGTTGTGGAGGGTCGGTGTTTCCACCTCCAGAAAGCCTTTGCTGCTCAGGTAATTGCGGATCTCCTGAATAATGCGGCTGCGGGTCACAAAAACATCCTTGACCTCCGGATTGGCGATCAGGTCCAGATGCCGCTGCCGGTATCGCGTTTCAACGTCCTTGAGACCGTGCCATTTTTCGGGCAGAGGGCGAAGGGCTTTGCATAACAGCGTTAATTCTTCTGCATGGATCGAAATCTCCCCGGTGCGGGTCCGGAACACCTTGCCCCGGATCCCCAAGATATCCCCCAGATCCAGACTCTTGAACATTTCGTAGGTTTCTTCACCCACATCGTCCCGGCGGATATAGAACTGGATCTGTCCGGACATGTCCTGCAGATGGGCAAAGGAGGCTTTCCCCATGCCGCGTTTGGCCATCATACGGCCCGCCACAGACACTTCCTGGTTTTCATATGTATCAAAACCATTGAGGATTTCAGCGGCATGATGGGTTTGATCATAACGTCCCCCGAAAGGGTTGATCCCCGCCTGCTGCAGCGCCGTCATTTTTTCCAGACGGATCCGGTGCTGCTCGCTCAGTTCATTGCGCCAATCTTCAAATGATTCCCTAACCTGCTCTTCCAACGATGCCACCTCTTTATAAATATATGTCGCATACATACCGGCCGCAGCCGTTGCCGCGGACTATTTGATGCTGACGATTTTGTATTTTATGGTGCCGGCAGGGACCTGCACTTCGAAGGTGTCTCCCTTTTTACGGCCGATAACGGACTGGCCGACCGGGCTTTCATGGGAAATGCGGTTTTTCATGGGATTGGCCTCGGCGGAGCCCACAATGGTATACTCCAGCTGATCGTCGTACTCCATATCTTTGAGCACGACCGTGGAGCCGAGGTGCACTTGATTCAGGCCCTCCTCGATATTTTCGATCACCTTGACGTTGCGCAGCATTTTCTCCAGAGTAAGGATCCGTCCTTCGATGAAGGCTTGTTCATTTTTGGCATCCTCATACTCGGAGTTTTCGCTGATGTCCCCAAATTCGATGGCTTGCTTGATCCGGTCAGCGACTTCTCTGCGGCGCACGGTTTTGAGGGTCTCATACTCCTGCTCCAACTTCTGCAGCCCTTCCTGGGTCAAAACAACTTCTTTGTCTTTCATATTCATGTTACCGTCTCCCTCAGAAAAATCATTCGGTAAAATTCAAGCATAATTAACAAGAAGCACTGGTAAGCTCCAGTGCTTTCTTTGTGCTTCTAAATCTCCCGATTATTATATCTAGCGCCCCAATATTTGTCAAGGCACTCCTATGCGGATGCGGGTGATCCGTGCCCGGCTGAATTGAAAAAGCAAATTCCTCCCCTCAGCCCCCCTGCTGCGATTGGAACGACCGTTCCTTCAGATAGTCCTGTAGCAGGCCCTCCGCCTCCGCCTCGCTTTGGCAAAGCATCAGCTGCCGTTTCAGCGGGGCTGTCTGGGGCAGCCCTTTCAGATACCAGACCAGATGTTTGCGCATTTCCGGGATGGCTTTTGCCTCCCCCTTAACCATAACCAGCTGATGCATATGATGGATGGCGCCGGCGATCCGTTCCTCCGGCGATGGGTCCGGCAGCGGCGTTTTCCCAGCCAACAGCTGGACCGTCTGCCCCAGAAGCCAAGGGTTTCCCAAAGCGCCACGCCCGATCATGACGCCGTCACAGCCGGTTTGGTCCATCATGCGCCGGGCATCCGCCGGCTTCCAGATATCGCCGCTGCCGATCACCGGGATCCGGACCGCTTCCTTGACCTGCCGGATCAAATCCCAATCCGCCTGGCCGCTGTAATACTGCTCCCTTGTGCGGCCGTGGACCGTGACTAAGGATGCGCCTGCAGCCTCCATCCGCTGGGCAAAGGACACTGCGATAATATTGTTTTTGCTCATCCCCAGACGAATTTTGACGGATATCGGCACCCTGGCCGCCAGGGCCATGGCGGAGACAAGGCTGGCTGCCAGTTCCGGCGTCTCCAGCAAAGCGGAGCCTTCGCGATTCTTCACGACCTTGGGAACCGGGCAGCCCATATTGATGTCGATGATATCCGCTCCGGCAGCTTCAGCCCGGACCGCCGCTTCCGCCATGACCTCCGGTTCGGATCCGAACAGCTGGACGGCGATGGGATGGGCTTCTCCCGCCAGGTCCAGCAAGGATTCAGTCCGGATGTTTTTATAGGATAAGGCTTTTGCGCTGATCATCTCTGTAAAAACCAGGCCGACGCCGAAGCTTTTGGCGATGATCCGAAAGGTTTTGTCCGTAATGCCCGCCATCGGCGCCAGCACCACCGGATTGTCCGTTTCCACAGATCCGATTTTCAACCTGATCGCTCCTTCAATTCCCGGAAACATTCCGGTGGTAAATTATTCTCAGTCCTTCCAGGGTCAAGGTATCGTCCACTTGCTCGATGGTCTCCGAGGACTCGGCGATGAGCTCGGCCAACCCTCCGGTGGCAATGACCTTCACCCGCCCCGGCAGTTCTTTTTTCATCCGGGTCACGATGCCGTCCACCATGCCCACATAACCGTAGAAGATCCCGGCCTGCATGCTGCTGACCGTGTTTCGTCCAATCATTTGCTTCGGCTTGACCAATTCGATCCGGGGCAGTTTTGCCGCCCTCTGGAACAAGGCCTCTGCCGAAATGCCGATCCCCGCCGTGATGGCGCCGCCCATATATTGGCCTTTCTCATTGATGGCGCAAAAGGTGGTGGCCGTACCGAAATCCACAATGATCAGCGGAGCGCCGTATTTCTCAATGCCGGCAACCGCATTGACGATGCGGTCCGCGCCCACTTCCCGGGGATTGTCGTATAGAATCGCCAGTCCGGTTTTGATTCCGGGGCCCACCAACAAAGGCTCTGCATGGAAGCACGTGCGGACCATGCGTTCCAGCGTCGGCATCAGCGGCGGCACCACCGAGGAGATGATGACCGCACGGATGTCCGAGGCCATGATGTTTTCATAGGCCAGGAAGGAGCGGATCTTCACCGCATATTCATCGGCCGTTTCATTGCGGTCTGTGGAGAGCCTCCAGGAATGGACCAGCTGGTCCTCCCGGTAAGCGCCCATGACAATATTGGTATTTCCCACATCAAATACGAGCAGCATGCGACTTCCTCCTTAGATCGATGAAAAAAAGCTCAAAAATGCGATGGCCACGCCGGTGAGGCTCTCCCCGCCGAAGACGCCGGAGGCTACTACCAAACCGTTGTCCGCCTGAGAGGGGAAATATTTCCCCACTGCCCAGCGGATGGCCCCGCCGATAAAAATTGCCGACGAAAAGCTGAAGGGCAGGTACATACCGATCCCCAGCGTCATGGAAGGCACCTTCAAAAGCACCAGCAGGATTCCAAGGGTGGCCCCGGACCAAAAGACCCGCGGATCAAAAGCATGATTGACCATGGAATAGACCATGGCGCTCTGGGGAGCCGGCAGTCCTTCTCCGAAGATCGGGCCAAACTGGCCGATCACCACAAAAATCGTTGCGGCGGCCACCACCGCCCCCAGCAAGCCCCCAAGGGCCTGGGATATGAGCTGGGCCCTGGGATCGGTCCCGATCACCTGCCCCGTTTTATAGTCAAACATGGTGTCCCCGGCGAATCCGCTGGCCACCGCTACCACAGCGGCAATCATCAGGGCCGTCTGGCCGTCGGTACGGACAAGGAAGCCAACCCCCATCATCACAATAATTCCAAAGATCTCCATAGGATCGATGCCGGTCTGGCCGGTGATCAGGCAGGCCATCAAGGTGGTCAGGACGGTGCCGGCAATCGCCAGAGTACCGGCGGCAAGACCCAGCCCGGCGGCCCAGCAGCTGCCCAGCGCAGCCAGAAACAGGACCACGGTGATGCGGAAGCTGTCCGGTTTTTTGCCTTGCCGGATCTGGGCCATGTTATAAAATGCCACTGCCTGGGGCCGTTTAAGGCGCTCGTAGAGAAACCGGAGCAGGACCCCCAGCCCCGAGCCGACCATCAGCCCCAGCCCCAGCGTATTTTTGAATGTTTCCGCCGCGGCTGCATCCGCAAAGAAATGCGCGGAAACCCCCAGGGGAATGATCAGGAAGTAGGCTGCCAGCGCGCCCGCCAGCAGTACGGCCGTATATAACGTTCCGATCATATACCCTATGGCCGGCGCCATGGGCCAGAGCAGGATCCCCGCCTGGATGTTGTACGGGGCCAGGCTGCTGAAGGCCAGGACCTGGGGCAGCCGGCCGAACCAGTCCCGGATCATGGTGACAATGCCGGTCAGAACCAGGGAGCCTCCCAGAAGCCACCCCTTCAGGCCGCCTGCGTCGCCGGCCTTGATGGTCTCGGCGGTGGCGATGCCCACCGGGAAGGGCAGTTTTTCTTGTTCCAACAGCATCGGCCGCCAGATCCAGGTCAGAACCAGGCCAAGAATCAAACCCGCAAGGGCAATCAGCAGGATTTTGGGGAACATGGCCTCGAAAGCCACCGGCCCTCCGACCCATAATCCGGGCAGGGTAAAAGCCAGCCCGCCGGCGATCATCGAGCCTGCGGTCATGGCGGTCTGGGTAATGTTGATTTCATGAAGGGTGGTGTTTCCCAAAAGCTTCAGCACGGTCATGGAGGCGATGGCCGCAAAGACCGTGGGCCAGGGCAAAGCCCCCATCCGCAACGCAACATACATGGAGCTGGCCGTCAGAAGCGCGGAGCCCAGCGCCCCCAGCACCAGGGCACGGAGGGTCAGCTGTTTGGCCCCGCGGTTCCGGGGATTTCCGGAATTCACTTGATTCATTTCCATCCTTCCTTTCCGATCGGGACCATCATGGGACCTGGCAGCAGAAAAAAACCTTCGGACGAATGTCGCCGAAGGTTTTGTCATCAAACGCTTCAGAGCATTCTGTCTCGGTCCTGGGATCCAAGCATGCCTGTTCTTGAAAACATCATGAACATTCAATTGTGTGCACTGCGGCCGCGTTTCCTTGAGATAAAACTCCTGGGATGCTTTTCTAAGACAGCCAGCCGTTTTGCTGCAGGAGTATTCTAACATCCGAAGCCGGGATTTTCAAGTCGATTCCGGCCCTGCGGGGAGGAAATCCCCATTTCTTCAGGATTGCCGGATCCATATCCTCCAGGGGCCCCAGCACAAATGCCCGCTCCTTCATCCGCGGATGGGGCACTTCCAAATCCGCCTCCGACAGGCGCCGATCGCCGATCAGCAGGATATCCACATCCAGCGTCCGCGGCCCCCACCGCAGCGCCCGTTCCCGCCGCAGGGCTTTTTCGGCCTGCTGGCACAAGACCAGGATCTCATGAGGAGGCAGGGTCGTCCTGACCTTCAGGACAAGGTTATAGAAGGGGGGCTGTTCCAAAAAGCCCACCGGGTCGGTTTCATAGATCCCGGAGCAATCTTCAAACATCAGCCCGCCCGTCAAAAGGATGCCCATGCCCCGGATCAGATTCTGCAGCCGGTCCCCAAGGTTGGAGCCCAGGGATAGCCAGACGGTCTGCAGGGGATTCTCATCGGTGCGCTTAATCATGGCGGCGGGTCTCCTGCCATTCCTGACGGCTGCGGAACATTTCGATGGCAGCATATTCCAGGGGCCCGCCCAAAGGAGCCTGGGGTTTTTCAACCCGGACCCGGGCGGCAGTCACCTTATAAAATTCGAAGCAGACGTCCATGATCCTGCCGGCCAGCGTCTCCAGCAGGTTGACGGAAGGCCCCTGCATGATGATCTTGATACCGGCATATAACGCCGCATAGTTCAGCGTATGTTCCAAAGCGTCGGTGGCGGCGGCTTTAGACAAGTCGTCCATGGTCAGCTCCGCATCGATCTGAAACCATTGCCCCAAAGCTTTTTCTGCCGGCAGGTTCCCATGGAAGCCATAAAACCGCATCCCCTTGAGAATCATTTTATCTTGCATGGACGGTCCCTCCTATTCTTGCCTTCCCGACGGCGGCTTGCGCTTCAAGCATAGAGCAAAGCATGGGTCATGGCAAGGGTTTCCGCCGTTTCCCTCACATCATGGACCCGAATCAGCTCCACCTGCCAAAGGGCGCACCATGCCGCGACGGCCAAGGAACCCGGGACCCGCAAAGCCGGTTCTTTCTGGCCGGTCACGGCGCCAATGAAGGATTTTCTTGAAGCCCCGACCAGGATCGGTTTTCCCAAGCTGCGCAATTCCCGGACATGAGCCAGCATCTGGAGATTCTCTTCGATATCTTTTGCAAACCCCAGGCCGGGATCCACCACGATGTGTTCCGGGGATACGCCCGCCTTTTCGTATTCTTCCGCAAGCGCCCCCAGCGCCTCGGCCACCTCCTTGGCGACATCGCCATATTGCGGCTTCTCTTTCGGCCAATGCATAAGGATGACTGGAGCCTTGTGCCGGGCGGCGATCTCCGCCATCACCGGGCTCCCGCCGCTCTCATCATTCAGGATGTGGGCGCCTGCAGCCAAAGCTGCCGCCGCAACCTCCGGATGGGCCGTATCAATGGATATCGGGATCTTCACCAGAGGAAGCAGGTCCTGAAGCACGGGCAAAACGCGCCGCAGTTCTTCCTCCGGCCCGACTTGCCGGAATCCGGGCCGGGTCGATTGCCCTCCCAGATCAATCAGGTCCGCCCCTTCCTCGGCCATCCGGCAGCCCCGTTCCACGGCCTTCTGCTTGTCGTGGTATAAGCCTCCGTCGGAGAAGGAATCCGGCGTCACATTCAGGATCCCGGCAATCTTCGGCTTTCGTCCGTCCAGGATCAGCTGCCGGTCAGACCACTTCCAAAAAACCGGCGCCCGGCCCTGCTCCTCTTGAGGCAGATTCAACGGCATGGTGGATCGCTCCTTTCTTCCAGGCTCAAACGCCCTGTAACGTCAAAGCCCGCTTTGGTTCATTCCAAAACGGGCTTTGCTGAAAATGCTTTCTAGGTCGCTCCATTGCTTCAGCGCTTGGCCTGAACCCTCGACATGAATTTATCTGCCAGGATCATGAACCGTTCATGGGTGCCCTCTCCGATTTTTTCCCGGTCATCGAAGGCCTCCACCTGAAAGGTCAGTTTGCGTCCGGCGACTTCGGTCAGTTCCGCTCGGGCACGAACGCCCATTCCCACCGGGGTGGCCGCTAGATGACGGACATTCAGGGCAGTGCCAACGGTCGAATAGCCTTCCTCAAGATACTGCTCGGTACAGGCCACTGCAGCTTCTTCCATGAGCGCGATCATCGCCGGCGTTGAAAACACCGGCAGCAATCCGCTCCCATAGGCCATGGCCGTATTGCGCTCCGTGACCCGGACCGATGCCTCTCCGGCTATTCCGGGTTTCAGTTCGTTGTTCATGGTGATCATTCCTCCAGGGAGGCGCCGACCGCCGGACTATCTACTGGTTTGAATGTTGCCGGAGACTCCTCGGCAGGTCCGTCAGGCTGTGGCTGTTCCTTCGCCGTTTCGCCTGGCTGGGCAGCCTTTGCTTCCCTCTTGGCCCGGTCCTCTTCTTCCCATTTCTTTTCCAAAATGCCCCAGGTCGGTTCAGGCTTTGTCAGTCCGGCAGCCGTAAAGACCGCTTTGACTTCCTCCGCATGCAGGGTCTCCTTGTCCATCAGGGTTCTGGCCAGTGCATGAAGGACTTCGATGTTGTCCTTCAGAATGGTTTCCGCCTCATGATAGCATTCGTTCATGATCCGTCGGGCTTCCTGGTCGATGGCTTCCGCCACCGCTTCGGAATAATCCCTATTCTGTGCGAAATCCCTACCTAAAAAGACCTGTTCCTGCTTCACGCCGTAGGTGAGCGGCCCCAAGGCCTCGGACATGCCGTATTCGGTGATCATTTTACGAATCATTTTGGAGGCGCGCTCCAAGTCATTGGTCGCCCCTGTGCTGATTTCATCCAATACCAGACTTTCGGCGATCCGCCCGCCAAGCAGGGTTTTCACATCGTCCAGCAGTTTGCTGCGGGGTATATAATTGCGGTCCTGTTCCGGCAGCATCAAGGTATAGCCGCCGGCCCGGCCTCTGGGAATGATCGATACTTTATGGATCGGATCCGTATGCTGAAGCATGGCAGCCACCAGGGTATGCCCCGATTCATGGTACGCAACCAGGCGGTGCTCATACGCGCTGATGGTGCGGCTCTTCTTTTCCGGACCGGCGATCACCCGTTCAATGGAGTCCTCGATCTCCAGCATGGAAATCTTTTTCTTATTGCGCCGGGCAGCCAGGAGGGCCGCTTCGTTCATCAGGTTGGCCAGGTCGGCCCCGTTGAAGCCGGGCGTGCGGCGGGCAATGATATCCAAGTCCACATCGCTGTCGAAAGGCTTTCCTTTTCCGTGAACCTTCAGGATCGCTTTGCGCCCGGTCAGATCCGGCGCATCCACAATGATCTGCCGGTCAAAACGGCCTGGCCGCAGAAGCGCCGGGTCCAGAATGTCCGGACGGTTGGTGGCCGCAATGATGATGATGCTCTCATTGACGGTGAATCCGTCCATCTCAACCAGCAGCTGGTTCAGGGTTTGCTCTCTTTCATCATGGCCGCCGCCCAAGCCTGCGCCTCTCTGCCGGCCTACGGCATCGATTTCGTCAATGAACACGATGCAAGGGGAATTTTTCTTGGCCTGCTCGAACAGGTCGCGGACGCGGGAAGCGCCCACGCCGACGAACATTTCCACAAAATCAGAACCACTGATACTGAAGAAGGGCACGCCGGCTTCACCGGCTACAGCACGAGCCAGGAGGGTTTTGCCGGTGCCCGGTGAGCCGTACAGCAGGACGCCTTTTGGGATCTTGGCGCCAATGGCGATGAATTTATCGGGATTCTTCAGGAAATCCACGACTTCCTGGAGTTCTTCCTTAACCTCATCCACCCCTGCCACATCGGCAAAGGTCACTTTTTTCTTTTCATCGGTCTGGAGCTTCGCCCGGCTCTTGCCGAACTGCATCACTTTGCCGCCGCCGCCCTGGGTCTGCTGAAGCATGAAGAACATCAGCACCAGAATCAGGATCACCGGAAGAAAACTGCTCAGCAGCGTCAGCCACCAGGGCGTTTCCGGGGCGGGATCCTGAAAATAGGGAATCTGCTTTGTTTTGATCATTTCGGTCAGCTGCGCGTCATCAGGGGGTCCGGTTACCGAAAACTGCTCTCCCGAGACCAGTTCGCCGGTGATGGTCTGAACATCCGAATCCTTGCTGATTCGGATGGACGCCACCTGGTCTTTTTCCAGCGCCTGCACAAATGCGTTGTAGTTACCGCTAAAGGGATCCACGGTTTCCTTGGGCGGCTGAAAACCGTAGACTGCCGCCACGACCAGCAACACCATCAAAATATAGATGGCAAGGTTTTTCATTAGTCGATTCACTAGGGGCCTCCTCCCAGTTTAATTATTGTCGAAACTGCATACAGTCTCCAATCACTGCTTCATTAAAAACCGGCTGCTTTCCCCTGTTTTGAAAAATAATGGTAAAACAGCGCATTGTATATGATACCACGAATTGCTGATCTTTTAAACCCGCTGGCCGGGTTTTCCGTAGAATCCTTCATATTTTTTTGACAATTCTATTGTTTTATTTTATCTTCCTCAGCTCGAAAAAGAGGCAGCCGTCGCTCTGGTCCGCGGTGAAGGGCCCTTTGGCCCGCAGCCATCCGGGGATCCAAAGCACTTGCCGGCCAACCGCAAGGAGGACTGCAGAATCTCTTTGCCCGTAAGGTATTTTTTGGTCGATAAACCATTCTTTCAGCTTTTTCCGGCCGTAGGAAAACTGGATCCAGTCGCCCGGCCGGCGGCCGCGCACTACCGGCAGGCCCGCGGCAAGGTTCCATGGCAGGCAGAAGCAGGCCTCATGATCCTCTCGGATCAGGCCCTCCGGTTGAAGGGCTGGGCATACCTTTGGGCCAGGACAGGCCTGCAAACCAGCCGCTTCCTGCGGACGGGGCAGCCATCGGACGGCCAGCACCGCTTGAATTGCAGGAATGGGGACCGGATCGGACAGGCTGACCATGAAGGGCATGACCGAAACCTTCGGTTCGCCTGCCGGCACCCCTTCCGGAATACGGCGCTCCAGGCGAAGGGCAGAATAGGTTTTTCGAACATAGTATCCGCCGGTCAGATCGGCCTGGCTGCCGGTCCTTCCGTCGGCAGCCAGCCGCATCACCCGCTCCACACTGCCAAAGTCCATGGGCAGTCCGGACCACAGGCGAATGATCCGCCGGGCAAGAACCGGATCCTCAGCCGCGAGTCCGTCGAGCGGAAGGTCCTCCGGGAGGCCGTTTGGTCTGGATCCGGCAGCATCCGCCATGCGCTTCATCTTCCCCCGCGCCAGGCGGTCCAGATAGTCATCCTCCGACTGCAGCACCTGCGCCGTCCGGCCGAAGGTGCTGATCAGGGAGGGATTCAATTCTTTCAGAAGGGGCATGACATGGTGGCGCAGCCGGTTGCGCAGATAATCGTCGGAAAGATTGCTGTCATCCTGCCTGGGCTCGAGGCCGTTATCCCGGCAATATTCCATAATATCCCGCCGGGTGACCTGCAGCAGCGGCCGGATATAAGGCCCCCGTACCGGACGGATGCCGCCCAGACCGCCGGTACCGGCGCCATTGAGCAGCCGGATCATCAGCGTTTCCGCCTGATCGTCCCCATGATGGCCCTGGGCAATCACCGCAGCGCCGGTTTTTCTCATCGTTTCCTGAAGAAAATCCAGCCTGGCCTGACGGGCGGCTTCTTCGGGAGAGCGGCCCCGCAAAGGCTGGCTATGGCCTTCCCAATAGCCAAGGGTACAGGGAACCCCCCATTCCCGGCACAGCGCAGCCACCCACAAGGCATCCTGGGCCGAGGCTTCCCCCCTCAAGCCATGGTCCAGATGCGCGGCGTACAGATCGATCCCAAGGCTTTCCTGCCAGCTCTTTAACAGATGCAGCAATGCCAAAGAATCCGGCCCTCCGGAAAAGGCGACCAGAACCAGGTCTCCCCGGCGAACCATTTTATGCTTTTGAAGGGTTTCCAGGACCTGCTCAACCATGCTCCGGGCCATTGAGATTCCTTTCTTTTTCATCCCTCCGAAAGGAAGGATCCGTCAATCGATGAACATCGAGGTTTTTTCTAAGGGTTTGCGGACTTTCGGCCGCAGCCGGTCGTCCGCGGAATAGCCCACCGCAATGACCAGGCGGACCCGCCGGGTCCTTTCGATCTTCAGAAGGTCTTTGATCCTCGATTCGTCAAACCAGCCGAGGATGCAGCTGCCCAGGCCAAGCTCTGTGGCCATCAGAACGATGTGGGCTGCCATGATCCCGATGTCGATGGCCGCAAAGTCCTGAGATTTGAATTTGCCGGCCACCGTGGCGGTCAGCAGCGCCTTGTCTTCTGTGATAACGATAAATGCCGGGCATTGGGATGTAAAGCGGTTCATCCCCATCGCCTGGGTGGTGGCAGCGACCTCCGCCGCAAGCTTTGGATTGCGGATGATATGGGCGGTCCAGGGTTGGCTGTTGCAGGCGGACGGGGCCAGACGGGCGGCTTCCATACACGCTGTCAGCTTTTCTTTTTCCACGGGACGGTTATGAAAATTTCGGCAGCTTTCCCGCCGGCTGGCTAATTCAAAAAATCCGTTCATGAAACCCTCTCCTTCTTTCCGGGCCGGTCTATGGCCCGAAGGCCTCAGCCCAGGCTGATCTTTTCCCGGGTGATCTCTTTCAATGCGGCACAGCCGGTCATTTTCATGACATCCTTCAATTCATCTATGATTTTTTTAGTATAAAGGGCTACCCCCTCTTTTCCTCCGCCGAAGGCGGCAATGGAATAGGGTCTGCCGATCAGCACACCGTCCGCCCCCAAGGCAATGGCCTTGAACACATCGCCGCCGCTGCGGATGGCGCCGTCCACCCAGATTTTCATACCGGCCCCCACCGCCGCCCGGATCTCGGGCAGCACCGCGCAGGGTGCTTGGGCATAATCCAGGACCCGGCCGCCATGGTTGGACACCACGATGCCATAGGCGCCAGCTTTGGCGGCATGCATTGCGGCTTTTGCCGTCATGACGCCTTTGATCACGAAGGGCAGGGAGGTGGAAGAAATGATCTCCTCCAGCTCGGCAGGGGATTTGGGATACACCGGCTTACCCTGGGCTGCCAGAAGAGCCAGGCCCGCCGAGTCCACATCCATGGCCAACGCCATGGCGCCCGCCTCTTCCGCCAGGCGGATTTTCTCTAGCACATCGCCCAGACCCCAAGGCTTGATGGTGGGCACCCCCAGTCCCTGGACCTTTCGGATCACCTGCAGCGGCGCATTGAACACCACGTCGTTGACGCCGTCGCCGGTGAAGGCCGCGCAGCCTGCCATGGCCGCGCCCTCCACCACGGCTTCGCCATAGCTGTATTCGTCCATATTATTGTTGTAGTTCAGTCCGATGGCGCCGATCGGGGCTACGAAAACCGGTGCGGCAAAGGATTTTCCGAAGCATTCAAAGACCGTATCCTGGCCGCGGTCTTGGTAAATCACATCCATTTTGAGGCGGATGCCGGAAAGATATTCATAGCTTCCGATGAAGCCGCTTCCGCTGCCCTTCCCCCCAAGCCCCGGAATCTCGCCGCGGCATGCGATGCCGTTGCATTCCCGGCAAACCCGGCACTTCGGCGCGATCCTTCCCTTGGCCTGCTCCAATAGCTCCTGGTAATTCATATGATCCGCTCCTTTCAAGATAAAAAAAACCGGCAGCTTCCCTTCAAACCATAGAAGGTCGGCAGCACCGGCTCTTGTTCTATTAATTCCGGGTATCGGAACTGCCGGTACCCAAATCAAAAAAATGGCTGTCACAGCATCTTCCGGTGATGGTAATACTAATGTAATTGAAATTGCTCAGCAGGTCAATGTCTTCTGTGCAAGTTCCATCGTCCCGGATGATGCGAATCACAGGGCGGAGGGTATTTCCGGGCTGGTTTTTTACGATGAGCGCCGTCTGGCCGTTGCTCAGCTTGACGAAAGTTCCCACTGGATAGACCGCCACACTCTTCAGAAACGCCTTGAGGATATCATAATCGAATTGGATCTCGGCATTGGCCATCATGTATTCGATGGCTTCATTGGCAAACCAGGCCTTTCGGTACGCACGGTTGGAGGTGATGGCGTCATACACGTCCGCCACGGCCAGGATCCTGGCAAACAGCGGAATCTCATCCCCTCCCAGGCCTTTGGGATAACCGGAGCCGTCGAACCGTTCATGATGGCTTTCGACGCCGGCCAGCACGGAAGAGGGCAGGATCTTGCTCTTTTTCAGATGCTCGTAGGCAATGACCGGATGCTTTTTCATGGCGCTGAACTCTTCCTCGGTCAGCTTATCCTGCTTATTCAATATTTTTATGTCGATCCTCATTTTTCCCAGATCATGGAGCAGCGCGCTGCAGGCCAGATCCGATAAAAGCCGCTTGCCAAACCCCAGATGGCTGCCGATCATGATGCTGAGGATCGCAACGCTTAAGGAATGGCTGTAGGTATAATCATCGTGGTCTTTCAAGTCGGATAAGTTCACCACGATTTCCTCGTTGGACAGGATATTCTCCACCAGGCTGTTGGCCAGCTCGGAGACGGTCCTCAAGCTGACATCGGCAACCAGTGTCTTTCGGGAATAGTTCTCAAAGATTTTCTTAATGTTGGTCAAGGCTTCCTGTTTCAGCTTTCGGCTGACGGTTTCTTTGACAACAACGTCTTCAAACTGGCTGCTTTCAATATAGACTCCGGTAATATTCAAATCCTGGATCCTCTGAATGAAGCCCGGCGTCAGGACCTGCCCTTTGGTCAGCAAAGGCAGCTTCCCGATCCCTATGTCGATATCCATGGCCAATGCCATTCCTGCCTTCAAGTGGTCGGTGGGAATGAAAATCATGATCTGACGCCTCCTGTCTTCATGATTCAGATTTGAATCATGCTGTAGACAAACATGTTAGATTATAGCCCCGAATGTCAAGAAATAAAGTCTTTTTTAACATTACGCAATAAAACGGAGCGCCGCCGCATGATAAGAGCAGGCGCCTTACTGCCGGCAATATCTTGATCTCTATGAAAGAATCGACACATTGCGCGGAAAAATTCAGACCTTCGAGAACATTTTAGAACAGATTTTCTGAAGGGCAGCCTGACCGAAGGCGTCTATGAAGAATACGCGGACCGCCTTGAGGTCATCGAGGAAGGACTGGCGCAGGCTAAGCAGGCGCTGAGTGAGAAACCCCTCCGGGAAGGCAAGCAGAATAAAAACCTTCCGGATTTGGTCCGGAAGGTTTGTTAACTTTACGCCCGATCCCCGCTTTCAAGAAGGATCCCGTACATTAAATCACGGTCGCAGATCCGCAATGACGGGATCCGGAAATGATCCATCACCACCGTCAGAATATGCAAGCCCCAGGGCAGAATGTCCTCCCGTCCCGGCAGCATGCCAGGCAATTGGAGGCGTTGCGCCGGGGACAGACTTTCCAGAAGATCAAGAACCGTTTGCACAGCCTGACGAGACATCTCGGTCCCTGTGAGGGCTTCGGGATCGTAGACCTTCATTTTCGTGTAGATCGCGCCTAAGGTCGTGGCTGTGCCGCCAACGCCCACCAGATTGCTGCCCGGGGGCAAGTCGAAGCCCTGCCAGCCCTCAACCAAGCAATGCAAAATCGCCGGATCATTCAGGGGCTTTTCCAGAAGCCGCAGCCCGCCGATGGGCGCGCTGGCTGCCTGGATCCCCATCTCTTTAGCAGCCATGATCTCGGTACTGCCGCCGCCGATGTCGATAACCACTGGATTTTTTAGCTGGGGTAAAGCACTTACCGCCCCTAGATAACTCAGGTAGGCTTCCCGCTCGCCGGAGATGATTTCCAGCTCCCAGCCCAGGGCTTCTCTGACCCTGTTTCTGAAGTCCCGGCCGTTTTCAGCCTCTCGCAGAGCCTGGGTCCCGATCAGGAACACCTCGTCGATGGGATAATGCGCCATCACCCTGCGATAATCCTCCAGGGCTGCCAGCGTCCGCTGCATGCCCTCTTCTGTCAGACAGCGGCCGCCCTCGCCCAGGCCCTGTCCAATCCGCGTCGTGGTCAGTCGCCGGCTGACCGTTTCCAGCCGGCCTCCGGACGTATCCACAATGATCAAGCGGCAGGAATTGGTGCCAATATCCATAACTGCCTTCATGCTTTGCCTCCTAAGAAAAAAGCCGACTCCACAAAAAGTCGGCGCAAATGCTCATTTGTATGAATTGGACGAGACGGACTCAGGACCGTCCGGCGCCTCTGCCGCCGCGCTTTGCGTCGGTACTGCGGCGAAATTCCAATTGCTTTTGTTCGCTCTCTTTGATGAATTTTGAAAGCTTGTCCTCGAAGGTTTCGGGTGCCGCACTCCGAATCGGCGGCCGGTCTCTCTTGACGAAAGGCCTCGGTGCCGGCGCAGGTGCTGCCGTCACAGGAGGCTTGGCCTGCTTGATCGAAAGCCCGATTTTTCCTTTGGCATCGACGTTGATGACTTTGACCTGAACCTGGTCCTGCTCTTTTAGGTAATCCTTCACATCTTTGACATAGGCGTCCGCCACCTCAGAAATGTGAACCAGACCTGTGACGCCACCGGGCAGTGTGATAAAGGCTCCGAAATTCGTGATCCCCGTGACGACACCCTCAACTATTGTGCCAACTTCAATTGCCATGAAATGAAAATTCCTCCTGACTGCGTTTATTGATAGATAACATTATAGCCAATTCTCCGAAGGGTTTCAATGCAGCCTGATATAAATTCCAAGGATTATTTTTGTGCCTGCGGCCACTCAGTGGACGGCCTCGCCGGCTGTGATGCTTTCCTTTTGAGGAATATCCTCAGTGGGGATCGACTGAACCACTTTGCTTTCGCCGGGTTTGACCAATCCCAGATTCTCCCTCGCCATCCTTTCAATGATGACCGGATCATCCAAGCTGACAAGCTCCTGCTTCAGGCCTTCCTGGACCGACATCAGCCGGTCCCGCTCCGCCTGGAGCGCTTGGTATTGCTGGTTCAGATGATAATATGCCAAGCCGTCGCGAATCATCGGCAAAACCATCAGCATCATGACCGCAGCCAGGCAGATGGCAAAGCGACGCTGGCTTCTCCGCTTGCCCAAAGACGGCTGGCGGCGGACCTCGACCTGGATCAGTCCATCCTTCGCTGCGTCAGGGTTCGGCGGAAGCACGGTCAGGAAGACGGGTTTCTCTGAAGACCGTCTCGATTTGGCGGGTTCCCTTCCTGCGCCTTGATTCATCCTTGCCTCCTTGACATTATGACTCATCGGGTATGATCCTTTTATTATTCGCCGGAGCTTATATTTCTCCTTCATTTCTTGTGATTTTATTATGATTCTATGAATTATTCCGTTTCAGGACAAAGCCCGGCTGCCAAATCCGGCGCGCATCTCCCTTTGTACCGTCCCTGGACCGCCAGCGGCAAATTATAAAAGCATCTGCCTGGCAATCCAAGGATATGCCGGTAGGCAGATGCTTTTTTTCATAAAATTCGGTAGAGATTTTTTGATTCTTCTGCTTTAACAGTTTCTCGTATCTCCAATATCTCCGCCTTGGTGGCATTCTCCCCGAAGCCAATCTCGAGGAGGTCTCCGACGCTCACCTCAAAGCCGGGCTTAGCCGGTTTTCCGTTGACCCGGATGCGGCCTGCTTCGGCCATCTCTTTTGCCACCGTCCGGCGTTTGATCAGACGTGACACTTTCAGAAACTTGTCCAGCCTCACAAAATACCTCCAAAAGACCTATTTTTCCACGGCGTCTTTCAACGCTTTGCCGGGTTTGAAAGCAGGTACTTTTGATGCTGCGATCTGGATGGTTTCGCCGCTGCGGGGATTTCTTCCGGTGCGTGCGCCGCGTTCCCGTGTTTCAAAGGTGCCGAAGCCCACTAACTGTACTTTGTCGCCGGCGACCAGGGTATCCTGGATCCCCTCAAATACTGCCACGACTGCTTTTTCTGCATCTTTCTTGGAGAGTCCTGCTTTTTCGGCAACCAAGCCGACCAATTCTGCTTTGTTCAAAATAATTCCCTCCCATACTTTTAGTGAGTTTACCCACTTAAATTTCGATACACTCGGAGAAAATCCTGCAAGAAATCCATATTTATATAGGTTTTTTCGAATTTTTTATCGATTTTTCACATTTTGCGGCAAATCGCGGGTCAATTTCTGGACCTTTCCGATCAAAGCCGTTTCGGGAGAGAAATGACAGGCCTTCGCGAATGCAGCCAGCGCAAAGAGGCAATCGCCCAGATCTTCTTCCCGAATCCCTTCTCCCGAAAACCGCATCTGCAGATTGCGCCATCCGGCTGACAGCTGCTCTGCGGCCTCGGAAGCAGACAATTTTTCCCCGGTTGTCTTTTTCCTGAGCTTCAGATATTCTGTGGCCATCAGAAGCGCAGGCAGCCCGTTGTAAAGGCTCTGAGGCTTCTCTTCCGGCCTCGGCCCGCTTTTCTTCTCGTCAGACTTGATCTGTTCCCACAATACGGAGACCTGCTTCGCATGGTCCACATGCGCATCGCCGAAAACATGGGGATGACGGCGAATCAGCTTCTCCGTTACGCCCCGGATCACGCTGCCGCAGTCGAAATCCCCACGGCCATGGGCCAGGGCAGCGTGGAACACCACCTGCATCAGGACATCCCCCAGCTCTTCCTGCAGCAGCGCCATGTCGCCCAAATCGATGGCTTCCATCACCTCATGGGCTTCCTCCAGCAAGTAAGGCTTCAGGGATTCGTGAGTCTGTTCCCGGTCCCAGGGACAGCCGTCGGGGGCCAGCAGACGCTCGAAAACATGGATCAGGGGATCCAGCGGATAGCGGCAGCCCTCCTCCGCTTCAGCCATGGGGGGCAATCCGGCACCAGGATCCAGCGCCGATAGATATACCGAGGTCAGGTGGTCAAACTGGTCTTCATAATCCAGTTCCGCCAAAGGGATCTGCCGCAGCTGCTGCAGATCCGCATCGCCGGCATGGCGCACCACCGTTACCGGATGGTCCGGCGGATAGGCCTCCAGGAGATTGAGCTTCAGGTCCGAAGCTGCCAGCCGGCTATAAACCTGGGTATACAGGCACCGGCACTGGCTGGGAAGCTCTGCCGGCAGCCGCAGGGCGTCCAGGACCGTGAAGCCCTCCCGGGCCGGATCGATGCCCAGCGCCGTGAAAACCGGATCCAGAAAGCTCATGGCAGACAAAACCTGAATCTCAACGCCTTGACCGGGAGCCGTCTCAAGCAGCCGCTGAACCGTCTCTTCCGCCACCAAGGGGTGACCCGGCACCGCATACAGCAATTCTTCTCCTTCGGCGCCCAGGGCTTTGGCCAAATCCAGCAGAAACTTCGCTATGGACTCATAAACCTTCTGGAAGTCTTCACAGGATTCATAAAACGCGTCACAGGTCTCAAAGGCAATGTGCCGTTCTCTCAAGGCCTGGGCAGCGGGATGGACATCGGTCCTTAATATGATCCGGCGGTGGGTCTGAAGCGCGTCCCAGGTTTCCAAGGTGATTTGACCCAGCCCGGCAGGCCCCAGCCCCGCAATCATGATTTTCGGTTTCATTCAAGCATCCCCTTCATCTTCATTCTCTTGCAAAGAGGTCGCCTTTCCGGATCTACTCTTCCCGGCGGTCGGCATCGACCTGCTCTGCCTGGTATTTCCCCTGTACCATCCGGATCCTGTAAATCGCAAACATTTTAGGATCCAGGTCATAAGCCGCCATCCGGCGCCGGACATTTTCCAGCTCTGACAGGGCAAAGCGCAAAGAGATCCCGCATCCCTGGGAGATTTCCCGCAAGGTGGGCATCATGGTCACTCTGAGGTGGCGTTCCAGATGTTTTTGGGTCCGTATGGCTGCATGGGTTGAAGCAAAGGTGATCACTCCGAAATCCATAGGCACTCCCTGCTTTCGCCTTAAAGGCTATAATGTAATGACCTTGTCCGCTTCCTGCAGACAGACTGTGATATCGTACATGTTGCTGATCATACCGATCCGGAGCGCCTCCTGCAGACCGTAGAAATTCAGGCAGGTCCCGCAGACCATAATCCTGCAGCCCTTTTCCTGGAGGGTTTCCAGGTGTTCCGCCACCTGATCATCCAAGGCCGGCAGTTTCACACCGTGGTTCATGAAAATGATCCAGCGGGGCAGATCCTCCGACTGGGCCAGTGTGTAAAAGAACATGCGGGCCAGGCTTTCCCCCAAAGTCTGATCGCCGTCGCCAATGGTATCCTTCCCCAGGAATACCGCCCATGACCGGGGCGGATGGGCCTGGCCGGCGGTCTTTGCCGGCTGATCCTGCAGAGGCTGACTGAGCCGCGGTTCAGAACCCCCCTTCTTGTGAAGGTCCATGGTGTATACGCCGCCGGTTTCCCGGACGCTTCCTTGATAGCCCTGGCTGTCCGCCAGTCGCTTTAGATTCTGTACCGCAATGTCGTTGTCCACGGTTATGGAGAACTGCAAATTTCCGGCATCCATTTCCTTTTTGGCCATGATCACCGGCATGGGGCAGGCCTTTCCGCGTGCATCAAGGTTCGTCTCCATGGTCTCACTCCTCAGTTTTTTGATTGGACGGACAGTTCTCTGGTGTAGAGCGGCAAATACCGCAGTTCATCCTGGACCCTTACCGATTGCATCAGGCTGAACGCCTTGACGGAAACGGTCATGGGTTGAATTCTCCTGGAAAAAGCAGGCAGATCAAAATCCTTGGGCAGCACCACCTGACGGCCTAAGGTCAGGTGGGGTTTATATTCCCTTTCTTCCAAAACGAAGCCGGCCGCCTTCAGCCCCTCACTTAATTGAGTGACCAGCGCGAAAAGGGGCTCGCTGGGCTCAATGCCAAGCCAGCAGATGCCGCCGCCGCGGCGGGGAAATCGTCCAAAACCCTTGATCCGCAAAGGAAAAGGAGACTGCTTGACCGCTTTCATGACGCTTTCGATCTTCTCCTGCTCCGCAGGGCCTCCTTCCCCGATAAAAACCAGGGTTAAATGCATATTCTCCTTGTTCACAAATTTTCCGGTGACCCCAAGGCGTTTCAATGCCTCGATGGTCTCGTTCATGCCTTCCCGGATCGCTTCTTCAAAGTTGATCGCAATGAATAATCGCATAGCCTACTCCCAAGTCTTCCAGATTTCAGGCTGATAGCCAATGGTTGCTTTTTTGCCGTTGCGAACGATCGGTGTCTTATATAATGCCGGATTTGCCAGCAGTTTCTCTTCGATGGCGCTTTCCGTGGACAGATAGGGGATGAACAAGGCTTCGTATGCCTTCGATTTCTCATCGATCAAGGCCCGCAGTCCGCCTGCCGCGGCTTTGACGCTCTGAAATTCGCCGCGGCTGAGGCCGTATTTCAGGATATCGACGCGCTGATAGGGGATATGCCGTTCTTTGAAATAACGCTCCGCTTTTTGGGTGTCAAAGCATTTCGTTTTGCCGTATATTTGAATCGTCATGGTGTCTCCCTGCCCTTCCTTCCTAATAATAGCAGGTTTTTGCCTTTTAGGGGACGGGGACTTTTTGTGTGCGACGCAAAAAGT
>CALMWJ010000354.1 GCA_937873525.1 uncultured Peptococcaceae bacterium
CATTGCCGCCCATGCCTGCAATGGGATTTACCACCAAGCCTGCTTTAATCATAGACCGCCCTCCTTTTTACCGCCAGGCAATCGCTTATCCGACGAATTGATAAGCGATCCTGGGACTGCCGTTCTCGATATGGATGATGCCGCAGCGTTCAAAACCATTCTTTTCCAGAAGGTGCTGCATGATTTGATTGTCCTGGTGAGTGTCGGATCTCAGATTATCCATTTGGGCTTTGCAGAAATCGAAGCAGGCCGTGGAGACCCCTCTGACCCTGCCCCGGCTGGCAAGCCGGTGGATCGTCCCATAGGGAGCATCATTCCTCCAGGCGCCGTCCTCAATGCGTCGATAGGCGGGCTCTTCCCCGAGGGCCAAAACAAAAGCCGCCTGGATCTCCTCCCCGTCTTCATAGACATAACACTGGTTTCTCAGGATATCCGCTTTCAACACATCCCAGTTCGGATAGCCCTCGTCCCATTGGGTTGGATTGCCAGTTTCAGCCATATATTTCTTTGCGTAAGCATAAATTTCCATAACGGTATCCAAATCATTCAAAACGGCTTGCCTGATGCTCATCGAGGTTCCTCCCTGGTTTCTGTGATTTTTTCCATTCCTCGGCGTACTGCTCGAGAATTCTCCGGATCACGGCGCCGATGGTCGCGTAGGACGCGTCACTGAGATTGGCAAGAGATATCCGTATGGACCATTCCGGTCCGCTGAAACCGCCCCCGCTCAGCAAGACGATGGATGACTCCTCGGCAAGTCTCAAGAGGATTTCCACCGGCCGGCAGGTTTCTCTAAGGTAGTCGGCAAAGCCTTGACTATAATTCCTGGCAGCCCACTGCAGCAAATCGAATTGGGTATAATAAACCGCATCGTGCAGATCTTCCCTGACTTCCATCCCCAGACCTTTAAAGAGCAGCTTCCGCCGTTTTCTCAGGATGCTTCTGGTTTGCTGCTTGTAGATGTTCTCACGGTCGATCAAAGAAAACAAACAGAAGAAGGCCATCTGGACCTGCTGGGGTGTGGACAGCCCCGCCGTATGGTTCAAGGCGACCTGGCGGCTGTCCGCCACGACGCGGTCCATGAAGGCGATGGATTCCGGATGGATGGATAAGGCAGCGTAACGCCGCCTGGCCCTCGACTTTTTGTCCTCATCCTGTTGGCCGAGCAGCTTGTCAAAAACATTATTCTCGTGCAGCGCCACGACGCCCAGCCGCCATCCCGTCACGCCAAAATATTTGGAGAAGGAATAGACGCCGACCGTGTTGTAAGGGAGTGTTCTTATAAGGGAGGTGAAGCCGTCCACAAAGGTTCCGTACACATCATCGGATAGGATCATCAGGTCCCGGTTGTCTTTGGCAACGATTTCCGAGAGATAGGCGATTGTCGCATTATTTATGGCCACAGAGGGCGGGTTGCTGGGGTTGACGATAAACAGCGCCTTAATGGCCGGATTTCTCAGTTTGTCCATTTCCGATGCTGGGTACTGCCATGTATTTTCACCATGCTCGTTGAGCTCTGAAGCCTTGATCTCAACCACATTGAAGTTGTATCTGGGCAAATGGGGGATTTCGAGATAGGGCGTGAAGATCGGCGTCATCAGGGCAATGGTGTCGCCCTGGGAAAAGATATTGTTGGCAATCAAGGCGTCAAACAGATAACACATGGCTGCCGTGGCGCCCTCCACCGCATAGAGCTTGATGGGGTTCCCATCGATGTCATAGCCCAGTTCCCGTCCCAAGTATTCCAGAACGATTTTCTCCGTATGCCGGAGCATCCGATCCGGGAAAGGATAGTTATCCCCGATGATCCCATCGGCAAGCTCATACACAAAGTCGTCAGCCTCGAAGCCTTTCACGCGGATGCCGTACTCGATCATCGCCTTCAGCAGATCAACATCAGGGGCATGGCTGTTTTTCTCAGTATAATCGAAGAACCGGCCGGCGATCCCGGCCTTTTGAGGCATGCCTGCCAAAGCGCCGTCCCGGAGGATGCGGCGGGTTTCCTCCACGGCGAAATGGCCAAAGGTGAAAAATGCATTGCGCGGCGAGGAAGCCGTCCAGTTTGGGTTCCCTCTTCCCGCGTCCAGCAGCGGCCGCGTCCCGCGCTCTTGCGCTTCGCCGGCATAGCTGATCAGCTTGTCCTTGAGCTCAAAGGGACTGACCTTTCCGTAGATGTTCTCGATTTCTGTTCTCTGAATGCTTTTGCTCATGTCAGCACCCCTCGATTCGAATGGATCATCCAATGGACTGCAACGCTTGCGCTCCATTAATTATATCATCCGCGTTCATGATGTGGTTGTCTTTATTACAATAATAAATATTTCACAAACCAGCCGGGCAATTCTGCCCAATATCTCGAAAAACCTTGAATTTACAAGCCTTTCAGCGTTCCGAATATTGACTGCGCCTATGTAAAAATTATATACTGTCATTATAAGAATAATATATACCGTCGCTAAAGGGTTCCGCGCATGGGGGTTATTTTATATGCCGATTCAGGCCACGATCAAACAGCAGGTTTATCAGATCATCAAAGATAAAATATCCAACGGCATATATAAGCCGGGGGAATGGCTTCAGGAAAATGAACTGGCAAGTGAAATGAATGTCAGTCGTTCCCCTGTTCGCGAAGCGTTGCGTCATCTGGCCAGCGACGGCCTGGTGATCAGTGTCCCGAACAAAGGCGTTTTCGTTAAAGAAATCTCTGCCAAGGATATTCAGAACATCTATGATTTCCGGGTCATGCTGGAATCCTACGCCATTCAGAGATCCGCCGAAAACATGACGGATGAGATCCGGCAGGCTTTTCTTAATTGCGTCTCCGGGCTAAAGGATGCACACCAGGCCAACGATCTCCAGTCCTATATCGAACTCGATACCAAACTGCACAATATGATCATCGCCCTCAGCGGCAACCCTCTCGTGGAGTCTACCTACGAAAAGCTCTATTCGATGTGCAAGCGGTTCCGGAGCTATTCATTGAATGATCCGCAGCGTTTTGACGAATCCTTGGATGAACACCTGAGTATTGTTCAGAATATGTTGAACGGGAACATCCTTGAAGCAGACCGGATCAATCGGAGGCATCTGGAGCTCGCCAGGGACAAGATCTTTGATTACATGACAGGCAAAATCACCAGCGAAAAAGCATAAACACCCTTTCTGATCCAAAACAACTCAAAGGAATGCCGCCCTCTCAATGATTGGGCGGCATTCCTTTTTTATACAAATGCGGGATAAATATGGATGTGATCAGAAGATCAAGGCATTGGCCACAGCCAGAATAATGGATCCAACCAAAGGCAATACAATGGTTGCGATCGACCAGGATTTGAGTGAGGTTTTAACAGGCAGGCCGCTGAATCGGGTAACGACCCAGAAATAGGAGTCATTCATATAGGAAGGGCACATGGCAGTTGTACATATTGCAAGACCAGCAATCACGGGATTGATACCAAGGGTGGCAATCATCGGAGCGATGATCGCGGAACCGGTGATCATCGCAACCGTGCCGGATCCCTGGGGGAAGCGAAGGATCGTGCCCACCAGCAACGGAACCAGGATAACCGGCAAGCTTAAGGAAATGATCCATTCCGCCATCATGGTGCCCGCGCCGGTCACCTTGATCACATTGCCAAGCGCACCGCCGGCAGCCGTGACGAATACGATCAGGCCGGCATCCGAAAGGGCAGCTTCGGTAATATGGATGGCCTCATCCCTGGAGAGGTTTTTGTAAAGCAGATAGATCGACATCAAGACCGAGATGAAGATGGCCGTGACAGGCGTACCAATCAAATCAAAGACATAGGCCCCGGTCCCGGCTACACCCAGAATATCCGCAATGGTGTTGGAAAGGATCAGCAAGACCGGAACGATCAGGGTCGCAAAGGAGATACCCGCAGGAGGGAGTGTTTCATCCTTCAGCATCTCATTGAAATCGTCGTTGTTGAGTTCTTCTCCCCTGGCCTGCTTCGCTTCGATTTTCGCAAGAACCGCTTTTTGTTCCGGCGATAGCTTTTTCAATGATTCCTCATCCCGTTCGGGAATGATCGGCTCGAATTTCTGAGAAACCCAGCGGAAGAAAAAGATGGCCGTGATAAACAAGGGAACCGACATCGCCAAGCCTGCAATAATGAACACGCCGATGTCAATGCCCAAGGTGCTCGCAACGGCCAGCGGCCCCGGTGTCGGCGGCACCAGGAAATGAGTGATGTAAAGGCCCATGCCCAGCATTCCGCCGATCAGAATCATGGATTTCTTGGTAAGTCTTGAGAATTCCTTGGCTAAAGAGGAAAGAATGACGAAGCCGGAGTCGCAGAACACCGGGATGGAGACCAGGAAACCGGTCAGCCCAAGAACGATGTCTGCCTTATTAATGCCGACAAGCTTCAGGATGGTCAGTGCCATTCTTTTTGCAGCACCGCTCTTCTCCATGAATTTGCCCATCACGCAGCCTAAGCCGATGACGATGCCGATGCTGGTCATCGTGTTGCCAAAACCCGCGGTCACCGCTTTGATGGCTTCCGCAGAATTAAGCCCGGATAAAAGAGCCATGACGAGGGCGGAGAAAATCAGAGAAGGAAATGCCTGGATTTTCGTTCTGATCACGAGGAACATCATGAGAATAATTCCGATGAACAAAGCAGATATAGGACCCATATAAACCCTCCATTCAATTTACATCATCGTGGAACCGTCTCGCATTTGTATAAGAGGCTTCTGAGGATTCGATCAAATCACTGGTCCGATTGGCAAGATATCCATCGAACCAAAATACCCAAGGGTCTCATTCTTTGTCGTCTCACCGGACAAAACGCGCAGCATGTATGCAAAGGCCTCTTCGCCCACCTGTTCAATGGTTTTTTCGCCCTTGATAATAAGGCCCGCATTTAAGTCCATGTCAAACTGCATTCTTTCATAGGTGTTCGGATTTCCGCAAATCTTGATGACCGGCATGGTGGGGAACCCCTGCGGAGCGCCTCTTCCCGTTGAAAACAACATGCATTGGGCTCCCGTTGCAGCCATGCCGGTCAGGATCTCCGGCTCTCGGCCCGGTGAATCCTTGATCCAGAGCCCTTTCTGATCCGTCACCATCTGGGAATACTCCAGAACCCCTTCGATAGGCCGGGTGCCGGACTTGACGATGGCGCCCAATGATTTTTCCTCGATCGAGCTTAAGCCACCGGCGATGTTGCCGGGCGTAGGCTGTCCCTTGCGCATATCGCAGCCAAGCGACCTGGCCCTTTCTTCCATTTTATCAACAATGTCCAGTATTTTCTTGCCCACCTCGGGGGTTCTTCCCCGTCTGGCCAAAATATGCTCAGCCCCGATAAACTCCGTGGTTTCGCCAAAGACCACCGTTCCGCCCAGATCAACCACTTTATCGGCCACATATCCGATGACGCAGTTGGAGGCCATGCCGGAAGTGGAGTCGGATGCGCCGCATTTGATCGCCATCACCAGATTTCTGATGTCAACCGGCTCTCTCTGAAGTCCTGAGATTTCCATCGACATCCTTTGTGCGGCGTCCATGCCTGCTTGAATTGCCCGGCTTGTGCCGCCCAGCTCTTGGATCCGGATGATATCCACCGGTTTGCCGGTTTTCCTGATCTCCGCCACAAGCCGCTCATGGTCCGTCCCTTCACAGCCTAAGCTGACGACCAGTGCCGCGCCGACGTTCGGGCTGCTTCCAAGTCCGATCAGGGTTTCTGTGACCCTGTCCAGATCGGGCGGAAGCTGACAGCAACCCTGGTGATGGTAAAATCCGACCGTATTTTTCGTATGGGCCATGATGGCTTGCCCTACATCGTTGGCGCAGACCACGGAAGGGATGATCGCCACCAGGTTTCGGGCTCCGAACTTGCCGTTCGGCCTTTTATATCCCATGAATTCCAAAACTATTCACCTGCTCTCTTCTTGATTGGAAGGTCTCCGCGTCCGCGCATGCTGTCCAGATTGTGTACATGGACGTAGTCGCCTTTTTTGATTGGTTTCGTTGCTGCGCCAATCTCTTCTCCATACTTGAATATCTCTTCGCCGACGGCAATGTCGGCAACTGCGATCTTATGGCCATAAGGGATAGCATCGAACGCTGTGATGATTTCTTTATGGCCTTTTTTGTCACGGACTTCAACCTCTGAATTCGCTGTAACCACGCTGAATATCGTCGCCACATTATCCTTGTCGCTGACCTTTAATGCCAGATTTTTCTCCATGGGTATCGCACCTCCTTTCCTTGGATGGATCAACTGCTGGGATTGCCTGGTATTGCTCATATTGATCGTTAACTCACCGCCATGACCGCGACGCCGTCCGGAATGACCACCACACTGGCCGCCTTGCCTTTGAGGCCGCGGGCAATCTCCAAGGCTTCATCCGGACTGGAAGCCGGGATCAGATTGGCTTTACGGACGATATCATGGTCCAAATAGGTGGTGACAAGGATGATCCGGTGCTTCTTCAGGATCCTGGCAAAAATCTGAGCGCACCACTGCTCAGGAATCGTTTCCTTCGGCGGGATCTTGGAAAGCTTCGCAGTGATTTCATCGATGGTTCCGGACAGGATCAGCTGCTCGAAGTGCGTCCCGCCTAAACCGTCGATGCAGGATGCGCACATGATGATGACGCCGTCTTCCCCGGCGCATACTTCCGCGGTGGCGATGGCCTTGGGTGACTGGTAGAGATTCTGGTCCAGCGGAAAACCACCGTTGCCCGTCACGACAATATCCCCCGTCACTTTGGGAACCTGGGACAGGCTTTGGATAAATTCGCAGCCCTTTTTATGGGCCTCCACCAAATCACCGGCAAAAGCCGCGATGATCTTTTTATCGCCATCCAGCGCCACATTGAAGATGAACTGCACATTCACTTTCCGGGCAGCGTAAAGCATATCCTCATGGATCGGATTTCCATCGGTGATGCCGGCGGCGGCATTGGGATGCGCAATGGCCTTGAAGGAATGGTTTTCATTGACCGTTTCTTTAGAGCAGATCCCCGGCAGGATGCTCTTTCTGCCGCCCGAAAATCCTGCAAAGAAGTGGGGCTCGATAAAGCCTTCCGTGACCAGAAGGTCGCAGTCAATCGCCAGATGGTTCACCACAAATTCCGCACCGGAGGGCAGCGTGCAGATCCTGCGCATGTCTTCGTCCTTGAAGGCGTCATGAATGACAATGTGCTCATGATCCACAATGGCATCCCCGAACATTTTGCGCTGTTCTTCCTCGGTGGTTGCCCTGTGCAGCCCGGTGGCGACCAATATCGTGATTTCGGCCTCCGGACTGCCTTGCCGTATCTCCTCCAGAAGGATCGGAAGGGTTATTTTGCTGGGCACCGCCCGGGTATGGTCGCTGGTCACAAGCGTGACGCTTTTCTTCCCCTGGGCCAATTGCGAAAGCCTTTGGGTTCCGACCGGATTTGCCAGGGCCTCGCGGACGATGTCCTGCTCTGACTTTCCGGTCTTGATTTCATGCATCTTGGGGTAAAGAACCGCTTTCAGATGTTCTTCCTCAACATGCAGATCAAGGCTCGATGTGTAATAAGGAATTTGGATCGTTTTCATTCTATATCAAACCTCCCAACGCAATTTCAATAAACAACACCGCGTTGTTCTTTGTCATGTACCATGTATACATGGTACATTTGCCTTTATTATAACCCCCCTCCCATCTCAAGTCAATGTATTCAGAAAACTTTTTAGGCCTTGATCATCAGCTTTTTTCCATAGCCCTCCGCCCCTTATAATGCAAAAAAAGCCCTTGAATCAAGGGCTTTTGATTGCTCTCGGCCTGGGGACCCGGGCAAGTCTGAGCATCCAGCAGAAAAAAATTTTTTCGTCGATATTCTTTGGGGCCGTCAATCCAACAAAGCATCGCTGACCGGGATCACATAGCCTTCCGGTTCGATGGGAAACGAAGTGGACTGTCCTGTGATCGACGCCCTCATGTAAGCGATCCGATCCTTGAGGACAAGATATTGCTCACCCTCCAGGATTTCAGAATAGCCGACGGATTCCCCTGCGCCAATGGTTTCGCTGGACAGCTGCTGGATGAACAGCTTGTCCGCCGACCAGGTGTAAAGGCTTTCCCGGCTGGCATCCAGCAGGGCAAAGTCGTATCTCTGTCCGGAGGTGTAATTCAAGATCACCGGCTCATTGGTATAGTTTTTGATGATCAGCTCCATCTGGATGCGGTCAGTTTCCGGCTGGGCTGAAACCGTAATGAGGACATGGTTCGTAAAACGCTTGATCGTGTTCATGAGCCGCTCCATCATGACGGCGGCTTCAGCCCGGGTGCACATCTTGTCCGGCTCGAACAAATTGCCGCCCCGGCCAAAGACCATGGACAATTGCTTTGCCAAAACAACGTCTCCACGATAGGCTTCCGTGATCCGGGCTTCATCCCCAAAAGACGACGGAACTGCCACTCCGTTCAACGGGCTGCCTCCCAGCTGATTTCTAAGCGCATTCATGATGAAATGAACCATTTCATCTCTGCGGAGAGACTCTTTCGGCCGAAAAGCGCCCCGTTCATCGATGACGCCCATGGTTGCCAAATCGTAGAGCTTGCCGGCATAGGCATCCTCATTCCGGACATCCTGGAAATATTCCATGATGTCGGTTGCTCTGAAATACTGCATATGGATGCCCAGGGTTTCATGGAGCATCTGGACAAATTCACTTCGTGTGATGGCCCGGTCGGGCATGAATTTTCCGTCTTGGTCTGAAAACAAATCCCAGTCTGCATGCGCAAGGATCGCTTGTTCCGCCCAATGTCCCCGAACGTCCGTGAAGGTGCCTGCCGAGACCGCGCCTTCCGTCATTCCGTACGCGCCTCCCGGAATGCCCGCAAATAAAAGGGACAGAATCAGCGTCATCACCAACAAATGTTTATTCACGACACAGCCCTCCTTTTCTGAACATCAAACCTCGACAAGACAGGCCGTTCCTCCCGCCGCAGGAGCTTTGAGCAGGACCAACGCCTGCCGCAGGAGTTTACATTCTATTCTGACTTCATTGTAGCATGAATCTTATTTCTGCGATATCCCGAAGGAACAGCCAAACGAATTTCAAGAAACCCAAAACCCGCCCTTCCGCGGCAAAACGAAAACCCCATCTTTCCGAACATGTCCGGTACGATGGGGTTCATTTTCCAGATTGTATTACTGATCCTCACGTGGGTACGCCATGTAGAGCAGGGCATTGACGATGGCTGCCGCCACGTTGCTGCCGCCCTTCCTGCCCCGGGCCACGATGAAGGGGACGCCGCTTTTCATAATCAGCTCTTTGGACTCCACCACATTGACAAAGCCCACCGGAACCCCAATGATCAATGCCGGCTCGATCCGACGGCTGCGGATCAGTTCATCCAACTTGATCAATGCGGTGGGTGCGTTTCCGATGGCGAAAATCAGCGGTTTGTCCAGCCCTGCGGCTTTTTCCATGGACACGCTGGCTCGGGTCGCGCCCTGTTCAGCCGCTATTCTGGCCACATCGTCATCGGCCATAAAGCAAAAGGCTTTTCCGCCAGCTTTGGACAAGGCTGCTTTATTGATCCCGGACAAGGCCATGTTGGTGTCGGTCACGATGTCCGTGCCGAGACGGATGGCCTCCAGGGCTTTTTCCACAGCCTGCTCCGAGAAGCACAGGTTGTCCAGGTATTCAAAGTCTGCCGTTGTATGGATCACGCGTTTGACGATCGGCGCGATGCGCCCGTCGAGCCGGGCATCGCCGATTTCCTCGGTAATGATCTCAAAGCTCCGCTTTTCGATCTCGTTGGGTTTGTAGTGTCTCATCAGAATTTGATCCCCTCTCCGCCGGGGCCGCCGGATTCCATGATTTTATAGATATAGGCCATGTCCAGGGATTTGCGAAGTCCATCCGCCAGCCGGTCATATTCCCGCTCTTTATGGGCTTTCAGGTCAAAGCTTACGGATTCATCGTACACAAGCCCTTTTTTCTCGTATAAGGCTTTGATGATCACCTTAAGCACAGCTTCGTTGTCGAAGATTCCGTGGACATAGCTGCCGTACACATTCCCTTGGCATATCCCGTCCGTCTTTTCAGTACCGTCCATGCTCTTGAGCGTCGACAAAAAGCCAGCCGAGGAAGTCATACCCATATGGATTTCATAGCCTTCAAACTTCTTTCCGTTGAGCTCCGCAAATAGGCCTTCCGCATGCTCGAAGCTGCCGCTGACCCGGGTTCTTACCTTTTCTTTTTCAAAAACCGTATGGGCGTCGATGAGCCCCAAGCCGTTGATCTCGCCGCCGCCTTCCACATGATGGGGATCCTTCAGGGTTTTGCAGAGCATCTGGTATCCGCCGCAGATCCCGAACACCGGATTCCCACGGCTGG
>CALMWJ010000355.1 GCA_937873525.1 uncultured Peptococcaceae bacterium
AGGGAGGATTGAAATACGAAGGAAGGTATGGTAAAATATGGAAAAAAGCCGGATGGACGGAACCCGGCAAGAAAGAGCAGTTCATGAAACGAAGCCTCTGTCTCTGGGTGCTGCTGGCAATAAGCTGTTTTGGCACGCTCCCTTTGCGGGCCGCACCCTTTGACGCAGTCGTCGGGGTTCTGATCCAAAGCGAGCCGCAGGTTTTTCCGGATCAGGGCCCTGTGATGCAAGACGGCAGAGTTCTGGTGCCGATCCGGCCGGTCCTTGAGTGCGGTTACGTTCAGACCAAGGTCCACTGGGATCCGGAAACCCAAACCGTCAGCGTGTTTGACCAAAGAGGCGGCTGCATCCGCATGACGGTGGGCAGCTGCCGGTGTGAAATCACCGACGGGCAGGGGAATATCAAAGAGCGGATGCTGGATTCAGCACCTTTATTGATCGGAGGACGGGTTTTACTGCCCCTGCGCGTCCTTATGGAGGCCCTTGAATTCTATGTGGTCTGGCAGCCAACCACCCAATGTGTTGAGATCATCGATTCGATGCCGGCGTGGCGCAGGCTGCTGCCTTTGGCAGACTGGAAGAAGGAATTGGACCTCTGGAAGCAGGCGTCTTCCGGGAAAGGAGTCTGTCTGCCATGTCTCGCCCGATAACCCGGAGAACCCCGCTGCTTATTGCGGCACTCACGTTTATTTTGGTTTTCAATTTTCAGCTTTCCAGCTTTCAGCACGAATCAAAGGAACCGGGGGCCTTATGGGCCGCAGTGAACCGATTTGGCATTGACAATCAAAATACCCGCCGAATTTTTGACCCTTTGGAGAAGACTGGTTTTCCTTTTCAGAAGTGCTGGTCCTGCCCCCTCGGCGGTACGGTGGAAAGCCAGCCCATTGTTTCCCAAGGCTGCATTTATGTTCAGGCAGGAGGCAGTGTGGTAAAAATCAGCACGGAGGGGGAAATCTTAGCCCGATCCCCGCTTCTGACACGTTCCGGACTGCCAGGGGGAGCTAGCCCAACCTATGCTTGGACCCCTTTTGGCAACCGGATTTACCAGGCTACCCGCGACCACCGGCTTTGGGCTTTGGACCCGGATGACCTGAAGCCTTTATGGGACGTCCCTTTTTTGGAGCTTACTGCCGGCAACCGACCTGAATGCCGGTATCGCGTCACAGCCAGTCCTTTAGTGTTCCACGATGACGGCAAGGTGCTGATCGCCCTGGGCACGGGAAATGGCGATGGGACGGGGTTGCCCGATCAATATGCGGACAACGGGTTTTTTATCATCGAAGATTTGGGAAAACAGGGAGAGGTTGCTTATTCCAAGCAAATGCAGGGAGAAGTAACAGGAAGTCCCCTGCGCCTGGGCCGGCAGATCATTGCGACCGAGAACCAGGGGACCCAGCCCAGCCGGATCATCCGGTTCCTGCCGGAAACCATGAAAGAAGCCGCGATGCCGGCTTATGCACAGGCTGGCATTCCGGGCTCCCCCGCGGCGGAGGGCAATCGAATCTATGTGGCAGATCGGGAAAGCAGGATCTATGGTTACCTCTCCTCGAAGGAAGGCCGTCTTGAGCTGCTATGGACCAATCCAGAGGCGTCGGATATAGATGCGGGGAGGATTGGCAACAGCTACAATCTGAAATCCCCTGTGATTGGCAGCAACTGTATTTATCTGCCGATCCAGCACTATGCCGGCCGGCCGGGCGGTGCGGTGGCAGCCGTTGACAAAGACACTGGCCGAACGGTCTGCCTCAGGGTTTTTGATAGTCCCCTGCGCTCCAATTTGATCTATTGGAAGCCGGACGACCTTGATCTTCAGGATTATCTGCTGGTCTTTGAAGCCGATGGCACGGCAGCGCTGCTGGATGCCCAGACTTTGGAAAACGTTTATGGTTTTATGGCCCCCGATGGCAGTTTGCAGAACGAGATCCTGTTGGTGCCGCCGGTCACCGGTTCAAGCTCTGCCCCGGAACCGGTGCTTGCGGAAAATCTCCTGCTTCTGGTGGATGGGGAAGGCACAATGCACGCTTTTCAAGGAAGGGGTCCGGTGAATTTTATTTGCGCTCAGGCGGAAGGGGTCTGCGACAGCACGGGGAAGATACAGGTCAGGATGCAGCTCGCCAACCGGTCGAAAATCGATTATACCGATATTCCTGTGGTCATCGGAGAACTGGATCCACAGGGCATGCCGGTCGATGAGGAAAAGCTTCAAAACGTACCCCTCAGGATATTGTTTGAATCGAAGGTCGATTTACCGGCTGGCTGCCAAAGCGCTTTCACTGCGGAGCTGCCAGAAACGGCTTCGGATCGGTCCATGGCGGCCGTGATCAATCCGCCCGGCCATTCTCTGGAAAAAAAAGAAGAGATTTTGCCAAGGACGGACAACTATAGTCTGTTCAGGATCGGCGGGGAGAGCCTGGATCTGGAGGTTCTTTCCCTGGAAGGGCCCGGCGCTTTGTCCCCGGGGAAACCTGGATCCATCGCCGCACAGGTTTGCAATCACAGCGTCGAAGCGCTGAAAGGAGTCCACATCGGCTGGTATCAGGACGGGGATCTGATTCGGGAGGAGTGGCTGGATTTTAAACCATGGGAAATCAAAACGCTGCGCTGGCTCTGGCAAAGCCCCAAAATACCGGCGATTGTTCAATTGAAGGTCTGGGCGGATCCGGAAGAAGCGCTGCCGGATGTCCAAAGACTCAACAACCAGAAAGAGATCCACATCGCTTTGGCTGGTGCGCCCCCGGTTCCCGATTGTTCCAATCCTCTGGACCGAAAATCCTGGGATGTGACGTACAGCCTGATCACCGGCTATCGCCAGCGCCAGCGCCTTGACTGCCATGCCGACCGTTATGGAAAGCTGAACTGCCGGATGGTCTCATGGACCGATTACAGCAGTCCCATATGGGAATACCGGACGGTCCGCTACACAGAGAGCCTGAGCCTTCAAGCGGATGTCAGCACAGGACAGAACCTTTTGCCCGATCTGAAGCATTCCGGACCGCAGGATCAGGAATGCCGAGGCGCCTGGGAAATCATTCCCTATGCCCAGGCCCAAGGGATCGATCCGGATGAGGTGACCCGGGCCGGATACGGCTTTCGCGTCCAAGTGACGACCGATTATCGGTCGGATTGGGAGCAGAAAGTGCCGAAAGGCTTGAGGGGGACGGCCTATCCGATTGGCGGAGTCTTCAGCGGACCG